>JAQUMS010000038.1 GCA_028717985.1 Candidatus Omnitrophota bacterium | reverse complement strand
GGATTATTGGGGCAGAATATTTTAGGCAGTAACTTCAGCCTTGATTTGGATATCCGGTTGGGCGCGGGCGCATTTGTATGCGGCGAAGAAACCGCTCTTATCGCGTCAATCGAGGGAAAGCTCGGTACTCCCAGACCGAGGCCTCCGTATCCGTCTGTCAAAGGCTTATGGAATAAACCTACCGTTATTAATAATGTTGAAACACTGGCGAATGTTTCCTATATTTTACTTAATGGCGGCGATTCTTTCGCCGGGATCGGCACTCAGACGTCAAAAGGAACCAAAGTTTTCGCGGTGACCGGAAAAGTCAAGAATTCCGGATTGGTAGAAGTTCCTATGGGTATTACACTGCGTGAAATTGTGTTTGATATTGTCGGCGGGACTATTTCCGGTAAAGATATTAAAGCCGTGCAAACCGGAGGCCCATCCGGAGGCGTTATTCCCGTGCATTTGCTGGATACTCCCGTTGATTACGAAAATTTGCAGAAGCTTGGTTCGATTATGGGATCGGGCGGTATGATTGTAATGGACAGCGATGATTGTATGGTTGATATTGCTAAATTTTACCTCGGGTTTTGCGTTGATGAATCATGCGGTAAATGCCCGCCGTGCCGTATAGGTGGTTTTCAGATGCTGAAAGTTTTAGAACGTATAACGGAAGGCAGAGGTAAAATAGAAGATGTAGCAATATTGAAACGGCTTGCGCAGGCTATGCAAAAAGCCTCGTTATGCGCGTTGGGGCAAACTGCTTCAAACCCGGTTGTTTCCACACTTAGATATTTTGAGGATGAATATAAAGCGCACATAAACGATAAAAAATGCAAATCCAGAAAATGTAAAAATCTGTTAAATTACAGCGTGTTACAGGATAAATGTAAAAAATGCGGGGTTTGTTTTGCTCAGTGTCCTGCTGAAGCCATTTCCGGGAATAAGCAGGATGGATATACGATTAATGTTTCCAAGTGTATCCGTTGCGACCGTTGTTATGAAGTTTGCAAATTCAAAGCAATAGCCAAGGAATAAATATGTCTACTATGATAAAAGCGACTATAAATGGTATTATCGTCAGGGTGGAAGAGGGAACCACGATTTTGGAAGCCGCGCGCCGGGTTCAGATAAAGATACCCACGTTGTGTAATCATCCGGATTTGCATCCTTCCGCGTCATGCGGTATTTGTATCGTTAAGGTTAAAGGCTCCAATAAAATGCTTCGCGCTTGCTGTACTCCCCTGGAAGAGAATATGGAAGTAATCACGAATGATCCGGAAATCGTGGAAGTACGCCGGACAGTCCTGGAACTGATCTTATCCAACCATCCGAATGACTGCTTGAAATGCGCTAGAAATAATGATTGCGAGTTACAGCGGCTGGTTGCTGATTTTGGGATACGGGAAGAATCATTTCCCCAGTTTATCCGCGATTTGCCTGTTGATACGTCTACGAAGGCGGTGGACCTTGATCCCCATAAATGCATTTTATGCGGGCGCTGCGTTCATGTTTGCCAGGATTTACAGGATGTGTGGGCCTTGTCGTTCCTTGAACGGGGTATTAAGACCCATATTTCACCTGCCGGGCAGATCCAATTAGCTGATTCTCCCTGTGTGCGTTGCGGTCAGTGTTCCGCGCATTGCCCTACAGGCGCGATCGTTGAACAGGACCATACTGCCAAAGTCTGGGAAGCGTTACAGAATTCCGATAAATACTGTGTTGTTCAAATTGCTCCTGCGGTCCGCGCTTCTATCGGGGAAGCGTTTGGATATACCGGGAAAAATTTTACCAAAAAATTATACGCGTTATTCAGGCGGCTTGGTTTTAAAGCGGTGTTTGACACTAATTTTGCCGCCGATGTAACTATTATGGAAGAAGCGAGTGAGTTTGTGGAACGGCTCGTTTCCGGCAAAAGGCCGATCCCGTTGATTACTACCTGTTGTCCGTCGTGGGTTGATTTTATGGAGAAGTTCCACGCCGATATGATTGAAAATTTTTCTTCCTGCAAATCTCCCCATGAAATTCTCGGGGTTTTATCAAAGACCTATTACGCGCAGAAAAAAGGTATTGATCCCTCCAAGATATTTATGGTTTCTATTATGCCTTGTACCGCGAAGAAATTTGAAATTACCAGGAGCGATTCCATGTTCGCGTCCGGATATCCGGATATCGATGCGGTATTGGCTACCCGTGAACTTGCCCGCATGATTAAGCAGGCGGGTGTCGATTTTGTTAATTTGCCTGACGAAGAAGCTGACAGTATGCTTGGTGAATATTCCGGCGCGGGCGTTATCTTCGGCGCGACAGGCGGGGTTATGGAAGCGGCTTTGCGAAGCGCTCACTATTTTGTTACCGGCAAGGAACTTGAAAACGTTGATTTTGAAAATGTGCGCGGATTAAAAGGGGTTAAAGAAACCGAAGTTACCGTAGCAGGAAAAAAGATAAAATTGGCTATCGCGCACGGTTTGGGAAATGTCGAATATGTTTTAAATAAGGTCCGGGAAGCTAAAAATAAAAATATGGAACTACCGTATCATTTTATCGAGGTTATGGCTTGTCCCGGCGGATGCGTCGGCGGCGGCGGCCAGCCGTATATGGTTACGGATGAATTAAGAATTAAGCGCGCGAACGCGTTATATCAGGATGACAGGGAGCGGAGTGTCCGGTTATCTCATCAGAATCCGTATATTAAACAATTGTATAAGGAATTTCTGGAAAAACCTTTAAGTGAGAAGTCGGAAAAACTTCTTCATACCACATACAAATCCCGTCCGATTTACCGGCGGTAATAGAATTCATTTCACGTGTCCTGCGGTAAGGAGTGAAAACTCTAAAGCCAAGGGGAAAGATTAAAACCTATCCTTACGCAGGATAGGTTTTTTTATTACACGTGTAATACCCCAACCTTTACCTTATAGGTTGGGGGTGGGCAACACCCGATCCTAAAGGAATGGATCGGTGTATCATCTGTATGATACACACACCTTGCCTTAAAGGAAGGCAAGTGTATGGCATGTGCCTACTGGCCCAATTCCATCTTAGAGAAGATGCACTTGGCAGTCCTTTATGCCAAGGTGAACTTTAGGCCGGGTGTAAACACAAGTGCACACTGGCCCAATTCATTTGGGGCCAGGTGTAAACACAGACAACGTTTTTTAAGGAGCATCTATATTTATGGATTACAGGATTGAAAAAGATTTGCTTGGTGAGGAATATATTCCAGTCGATGCATATTGGGGAATTCAGACTTTACGGGCGATACGTAATTTTCCTATAAGCGGGATACCAGTGAATCCCGGATTGATCAAAGCGCTGGCTATGGTCAAGAAAGCGTGCTGTCTTGCCAACTCGGAATTGAAGTTTTTGTCCCAGGAAAAGGCCCGTGCTATCTCTCGGGCATGTGATGAAATCTTTGAAGGCGGGCTGGATACGCAATTCCCTGTTGATGCTTTACAGGGAGGAGCGGGAACTTCCGTAAATATGAATATTAATGAAGTTATTGCCAACAGGGCGTTGGAGATTTCCGGTTTGCGTAAAGGAGAGTATCAGTTAATTCATCCGATTGAGCATGTGAATCTCCATCAATCCACGAATGACGTTTTTCCAACGGCTGTGAAAATAGCGTGTATTTTACGTCTTAGAGATTTGAGCGGATGTCTTGCTTCTCTTCAAGGGGCGTTCCAGAGAAAAGAAAAAGAGTTCAGCCGGATTGTTACGATAGGGAGGACTGAACTTCAAGACGCAGTTCCTATAACGCTGGGAGCTGAATTCGGCGCTTTTGCCGAAGCTATCGCGCGGGACCGATGGCGCACGTTTAAATGTGAGGAGCGATTACGGGTGGTTAATATAGGAGGGACGGCGGTAGGTACCGGATTGACGGCACCGAGGAGTTATATTTTTCTTGTTATCGAAAAACTGAGGGAAATTTCAGGGTTAGGTTTATCCCGTTCAGAGAATGTTCTGGATGCGACCGCCAATATGGATTGTTTTGTTGAAACTTCAGGGATACTGAAAGCGCATGCGGCAAGCGCGCTTAAAATCGCCAATGATTTACGGGTGCTTAATTTATTTGGAGAAATCAATTTTTCTCCCCTTCAACCGGGGTCTTCGATTATGCCCGGGAAAATAAATCCGGTTATGGCTGAGGCCGTTATGCAGGCGGCGTTGAAAGTTATGGCGAACGACTTTCTTGTTTCGGAAGCGTGTTCCCGGAGTACGTTTCAGATAAACGAATTCATGCCTCTTCTCGCTCATGCTATGATGGAATCCCTTGATCTTCTCGTGAATGTCACGCCTCTTTTTGAAAAAAATGTAAACCTTATTGGAGGGGATGAACAGGTTTGCCGTTCGCATTGTGATACGAGTATGGCGCTTATGACCGCTTTGGTTCCCGTTATCGGTTATGCGAAAACAGAAGAACTGGTCAAAGAATTCATGCTTTTAAAGGAAACGGACGTGAGAGGATTTCTGATACGGAAAATAGGGGAGAAACGTGTAGATGAGATTTTTTCTCCTTTTAATCTGACATCATTGGGATACCGGAGTGACGATGAAGAAAACACCTAAGTCTTTACGTCTGCACATAGGAATTTTCGGGCGTACCAATGTCGGGAAATCGAGTTTTCTCAACCTTATTGCCGGACAGGATGTGGCTATTACTTCTCCGGTTGCGGGGACCACTACCGATGTCGTTGAAAAAACAATGGAACTTCTGCCGGTAGGGCCTGTTGTATTTCTTGATACCGCCGGCATAAATGATATATCGGTGCTTGCCGAACAGAGGATAGGGAAGACGAAAAAAATTTTTGATAGGTCGGATGTTATTGTTTTAATTGTAGAGCCGGGGGTATGGACTGAATACGAGGATTATATTCTCGCAGAAGCGGGGAAGCGTTCAATCCCGTATATCATTGTGGTTAATAAAATCGATAGTATGCCCGTCGAAGAGCTTTTTCTCGAAACGCTCAAACATAAAGCTGCGAAAATACTTCTGTGTTCCAGCATTTCCTATGAAAACCGCGATGAATATGTGAATACGTTAAAACAATTTTTACTCGCGTCCGCTCCCGATGAGTTTTTACATTCTCCTCCGCTGATAGGTGATTTACTGCCTCCCGGGGGAATCGCGGTATTAATTGTACCCATTGATTTGCAGGCTCCCAAAGGCCGGCTTATTCTTCCTCAGGTTCAAACTATCCGTGACGCGCTTGATAATGACGCGGGCGTCCTGGTTGTTAAAGAACGGGAATATGCACATGTCCTGCGTAACCTTAAAAACCATCCCGACCTGGTGGTATGTGATTCTCAGGTTGTCCTTAAAATGATCGCCGACACACCCGCAGATGTTAAATGTACGACTTTCTCCATGCTTTTTTCCCGGTATAAAGGGGATTTGATGGAATCGGTACGGGGAGCTATGCGTATAGATAAACTGAAACCCGGAGATAAAATCCTTATTGCCGAAGCGTGCAGCCATCACGCTATTGAAGATGATATCGGGAGAGTGAAAATTCCCCGATGGCTGCGTCAGTATGCGGGATTTGACGTGACAATAGATATTTGTTCCGGAAGAGATTATCCTGAGAATTTAAAAGAATACGCGCTGATTGTTCATTGCGGGGGCTGTATGCTGACGCGGAGGGAAATGCTTGCGCGGATAGAAAAGGCGCGTGAGGCCGGGATAGCGATTACCAATTATGGCGTGTGCGTTTCATTGCTTCAGGGTGTTTTGTCCAGGACTTTATCGCCGTTTCCCGCTGCGCGTGAATTACTTCCGAAGAAATGCACGATATAGCTCTTAGCTTTTTGGTCTTAGCTCTTAGTAAAAGCACTAATATTTCTCTAAGAGCCAAGAACTAAGAACTTTGCTGAGACTAATTATATCCTCTGATATATTCTTGCGTTGGAGTCGATTTCTTTGAAGGCGTGGGTTTCTTCTTCAACACTGATTTCGACTTTTCCCAGAAGCAGATAGCCGTGCGGGCGAAGAGAGCGGTGAAACTTATGCAAAAGTATTTTTTGTATTTTTTTATCAAAATACAGGAATACGTTCCGGCATATGATCAGGTCGATATCTTTTATGACATCATCGGTAGTCAGATCCAGCAATTTGAACTCCACCATTTTTTTGATAGTGTCTTTGGGCTCGAAAAGCTGGTTTTTAAGGGAAAAATACTTGACCAGGAGTGGTTTGGTAATGTTTTTTAACTGCGCGGGGGCGTAGGCGGGTTTTCTTACGAATTTTATGCAATCATCATTAATATCGGTACCGATGATTTCTATATTAAAAGAATCAATTTTTTTATCAAGAATTTCCTGTAAAAGGATTGACACGGAAAACGGTTCTTCCGCAGTCCCGCATCCCGCCGACCAGATACGGATTGATGTATCGTTCGCGGATTGTTTCGCCCGGATAAGGCTTTCCAATAGATATTGAATAGTTACCCAGATTTGCGGGTCGCGGAAAAATTCGGCGGAACTTAATCCCAACGCCTCAAATAATCGGTTATATTCGGCAGGGAACTTTTCAAGTATTACCAGGTAGGCTTCGTAGGAGCGGATATTCAGATCATTCATCCGTTCTTCAAGCGCATCCTTCAGTTTATCCTGCTGGCAGCGGCGGAAATCAAGCCCTTTTATAGAAGCAATTTTTTTTATGAAATTTAAGAGGTCGTCCATAGGTTTTGATTGTGAGTTATAATGTAATCGTATTGTATCATAAAACAGATGCCGGGCAAGAAAAATATACTTTTTTTAGGCAATTCCACGATGAAAAGATTTGTGAAAACCTTATATGCCTAAAAGTTCCCGGTTTCATTTTTTTCGACGCGCGTATTTTATATTTCCTGATGATCATGCTACAAATAGTATTGACTTGCGGGGTTTTTAAATTTAATATAAAAGATGGAACTAATGTTTAAAACAGATTGTTGTACAGAAAGGGCGCGCCATGAAAATAATTCTTACGGGAGGAGCTGGTTTCATAGGAAGCTGTCTTCTTGGAAAACTTAATAGTAAGGGAGTAAACGATATCATTGTGGTCGATCATCTCGGCAAATCGGAAAAATGGAAGAACCTTGTGGGGAAAAAAATTGATGATTTTATCGATAAAGGAGCGTTCCTGGAAGCTGTTTCAGGGAATAAAATCAGCTCCGGTATTGATATGGTTATTCACTTTGGCGCGTGTTCTTCAACCACGGAGCCGGACGCGTCGTATCTTATGGAAAATAATTACTGCTATACGAAAACACTTGCCGTGTGGGCTTTGAGAAAGAAGATTCCTTTTTTGTACGCGTCGTCGGCGGCGACATACGGTAATGGGGAACTGGGATATAGTGATGATGATTCACGGACCGTTACCCTGAAGCCGTTGAATATGTATGGTTTTTCAAAACACGCATTTGATCTTTGGGTGCTTCAGAATGGTCTCTCCCGTAAAGTTACCGGGTTTAAATTTTTCAACGTTTTCGGCCCGAATGAATATCATAAAGGTGAAATGCGGAGCGTGATCGCGAAAGTTTTTGACCGTGTAGCGGCGGGAGAACCGATGCGGCTTTTTAAATCGTATGACCCGCGTTACGGCGATGGTGAACAAAAACGTGATTTCGTTTATGTCAAAGACGCGATTGAAGTGGTGGATTATTTTATTAGACATCCGGGGAAAAAGGGTATCTTTAACCTGGGGAGCGGAAAAGCCCGCTCGTGGAATGATGTCTCCCGCGCTTTATTCTCCGCTTTGGATAAAGAACCGCGCATAGAATATATCGAAATGCCTCCCGTATTACAGAAGAAATACCAGTATTTTACTGAGGCTGACCTTTCCAAATTACGCAAAGCAGGATGCATGCACAAATTCCTTTCTCTTGAGGACGCGGTAAAGGATTATGCGGGTTATTTGAAAGAACAGAAATATATTTAGGTCATAGCTGATAGGTCATAATAAGCGAAATGATAGTTTTTCCTATGAGCTAAGACCTATGAGCTATGACCTGTAATATATAAAATACTATTATGAAAGACGGAATTTTAGTTGTCAATAAACCCAAAGGTATTACGTCGCATGACGTCGTTGATTATGTCCGCCGGCAATTTCATATAAAACAAGTGGGGCATGCGGGGACACTTGACCCTATGGCCACCGGTGTTTTGATTATTCTTATAGGCAGGTGTACGAAATTGTTTGATTCGTTTCTGGGGCTTGATA
>JAQUMS010000037.1:7214-8222 GCA_028717985.1 Candidatus Omnitrophota bacterium | reverse complement strand
GTTTAACAGCCTGAACCAACCATTGGGAATATTCTCCCTGAGATACCAATGAAATCCCTCCATCTTCTTTATCTTTGCATAATTTAAGATTATGTATCACGGTATCCTTAAGCGCCGCCATTTCTTTTCCTGCCGCTTCCATCATCGCGGTATTCTGCTTTCCATGCCGCGCATCCTGTTTTAATAACGAGAATAGTTTAAACGCCTCTGATATCCTTACCTGTAACCCGGAAGAATAATCAAGCCCCATGGTACGAATCAGGCGCTTTGCCAATTCCGCGGTAACCGTTATTTCGCCAAACGGCGCTTTACGCAATAAATCAGAAAGCTCTCCATCACTCAGCGGATGAATGGAATAAATATCCGCTGCCGGATCAGGTAC
Source organism: Candidatus Omnitrophota bacterium (assembly GCA_028717985.1). Taxonomy (GTDB): domain Bacteria; phylum Omnitrophota; class Gorgyraeia; order Gygaellales; family Profunditerraquicolaceae; genus STD1-16. The sequence continues at coordinate 7,840 of JAQUMS010000037.1, read as the reverse complement.
CGGTAATACCCTGATATTTTCTTTTTTCTTATTCCCTTCAGTGGCCTTGTTCTTCTCAAAATTAATAACCGGCGCCGTTGAATAAGGCAACGCTATTGTTACCGGCCAGCCTTCCCGGCTTATAGATATATTTCTTTTGATTAATTGCTCGACCGGCATGGATAACACCCCCAAAAACGGTATCAGCTTTAAGGTATTACCATGCCTCTGATAAAATAATTCGACGACTCCGGATTCCCCGTTATATGAATAACTATACAAAATATACAATATCCCCTGTTCAGCAAGGCACTCCGCCATTTTAATAACTGCCATGATTCTTGACTCCGAGGTTTTAAAGACACGTTTTCCGGACACATCCGACCCGAGAACACCCGTGGAATATGCGACCATGCAACTGCCTGCAGGCAATTCAACAGGCAGGCCTTCCAGAATATTACCCCTGATAATCTTTAAATTCACCCTATTCCCATACATGGCTGCATACGCAATCACATCAGGATGCAGATTATATGTTATATAAACCGTACAACCTTCACTTCTATAATAATACTGCTGAAGCCCATTGCCTTTGACCTGCGCTTTGATACGTTCAGGATACTTTCGCATAACCAGATTCGCAGCAT
>JAQUMS010000037.1:0-7204 GCA_028717985.1 Candidatus Omnitrophota bacterium | reverse complement strand
CAGCATGGAGCAATTCTAAACGGATTGCTTCGGCATCACCCTCTTGTGACGGTATCATCTCATCCTGAACGATGCCGTCCCAATCCACAACCACCCAGTTTCCGGATTTTTCTACTATACAAAATACATGAAACGCGTCTACTCCGGTAACAAACAGATCTTTATCAGACTGTGCCAGACTCAACGCGGCATGGCCGTCGCCACAGCCAAAATCAGCAACTTTAATTTTGTTTTTCTTAGCTTCTATCCTGGCAAACGGGATAACGGAACGGATACGCTGCATATATTCTTCTCTATACGCATACGAACCTCCATGCCCTGCCCGCTCTATGGTACCCCTGGGACGGGAAGCTAAGGCGCTTTGTAAACTTTCAAAATCAGCTTTTATCCCGGCTAATACCTTTTCATCACGCGTATGCCAAGCCGCGTTTTGTAATAACGGTATCAAAACATGCGGCACAACCTTCTTGTGCTCTATCATTGTATTCAGCCAATCAAAAGTACCTCCTATTAATCCGGCAAAATATTCATCCTCGCTAAAGCGGGCCCCGCTTAATAAATACATGAATCTACGGATAAAACCGCGCGCCTGTTTATCCTCTTTGTAATAATTATCCATAAAACTATAGAACAGATATATCCCGACAAACGGATCGCGGACCTTCACAGCCGTCATGAATGATACCGCGGTAAAACAAGGATGCGAGGTATCCTGTTGAAATTTTATTTTTTTTCTTTCAGCAACGTATTCCGAAAATACATACAGGATTCTATATGAATATCTCGCATTCTCGTCCACCATGCCCAGCAATTTTTGCGATTTTTGATATAAATCATTATTTTCTTTACTGCCGCTGCGTTCGGAGAATATATAGCGCAGAAAATTTTCCGCGTTAAGCAATGCGCTTACCCCGGATTCATGCGATACCCTATGTATAAGAGCGGCACACTCTACAATCGGGCCGAACTCTTCCGGTGTATACATACGCGGTTCTTTACGCGCCAATTCAATTAACAAACAGCTCAATTCATTGCCCAGCATACCTTCAATATGTTTAAATGCCTCTTTCATCTTTTTATCTGAACCCGAATATCCACCGTCCCATTCAGACGAGAAAGCACGATCGCTTAATTTTCCCAATTTAATCACCGCCTCGTCTCTTGCTTTTATTATTTCTTCATCCTTGGGTTCAAGATCTACGGCAAAATCATAATATATCAACGCCTCCGAGCACGCCTGTAATTCAGAACGTCCCGACACACCGCTTAATGCCTTTCCTATATAATAGAAGCATAGCGCGATATCAGAAGCTCTCGCTTCATGGACTCCGCTTTCTTCGTCCGGTTGTTCAAAAAGCGTTTCCCTGGATATTTCCAAGAGTTCTTCTTCGACAACCGCTCCGTTTATAACTCTCCCGTAAGTCTGCCCGGGGAGATAGGTTTGAACATTAAGAAACTTTTCTAACATCTTAAGCACGTATTTCATGACTATTTCCGCATCACCTGAAAAATCCCCATATGAGAATCCCAAGTGCACGTCTTCCTGCGTGCTCAAGAAATTGTTACCTACGCGCACCTGCTGTTGAGCGGAAACGGCAACGACTTCATCTACTCTACGCGCATACTCTTCTACGCTGATCTTACTCCAGCATCTTCTTAATTTTTCCGCCAGCGTAAAATCCGGGGACTGCGTATCGGAACGGACAAACTCCATGATCAAATCCATTAATTCTTTATTCTGTTTCAATCCGGGTATGAACCTGCCGAATAAACCGTTTAAAAATATATCAAAAAGCTTTTCGCGGCGGACATCGCCCAGAACAGCATGCCGCGGCCTTTCAGATATAAAAGCGGCGTGAGCGTTAACTACTACTTCTCCGTAGGCGATATAAAGATCGTACTTCCGGGGATTAGTGGAATGATTGACAATATCCACCACATCAACATCCCGTGCCCCCTGACTAAAATCATCCCGTGCGGCATTTCCTTCCGCGATTATGTGGAAGAGATTAAAAATATCCCTGTCCGTCACAAAGGCATCTCTCAGTCCATACCTGTCTAAAAGCTGGTAAACTTCTGCTGGGAAAGATTCTATATCTTCGGATAAAGGATACCGCATGTTGTATTGGAGACTAATACGCCTTTGTTTTCTTTTTTCCTCCAGGAGGCCTATGATCCGCGTCAAATCTTTATTCCGGCGCTTCATTTCCTTCTCATGGGCTTCGTCAATGGAAAGAGCTAAAACGGCATTACGCGGCAATCTCTCAAGGAATGAATTAAACTCTTCCTCTCCCTGTGGGATAGCAAAACCGTTGGTATCAATATAAACCGTCCCCGCCCTTTCACAGGCATAATCCACTAATTCCCACAAGGATTCGGATAAAGGCTTACCGCCGTAATAGAGTGGTTCACCGGAACCTCCTAATCGGATACTTTTAATTCCGGACAACTGATCAATAACCTGTTTGAGTTCAGCCAGGGGAACTTCCCGGGCGCGCACGTTAATATCAGCAGCTAAACAATGATCGCATTGAAAGGGACAAACCGGTGTAACAAAAATATCAACGCTTTCTTTCACTTCAAACTGCATGAACACCTCTTCAAGCAGTCTTAAAAGCTTTACCGCCGGAGCTGCCCGCCTGATCGTGCCGCCGTCAAAACGGGGTCCTTCATTCTTACCGTAAGAAAAAGTTTTAAACCATCCCCGGTTGGCTTTAATGAATCCGTCCGCGGCGTTCAATGCTTCGTTAAAGCTTAAACCCTGCTCGCTTCCCGGTCCGGTAATCTTTATCTTTAAACACTCCATAGTTTTATGAGGTGAATATCCCTCTTCGTTCAACCGCAAACACAAGTTCTTTAAATGCGCCAGGTTCATTCGATATAAACCGATATCCCCGTGGGCAAAAGTAACCGCCAGAGGCACGCCGATTTCCATCACTTTACAAATATGCACAACTCCCGCATCAAGAAGCTCTTCTCCTAACGAAGCCGCCGCTACAACCCACTCGTCCTCATATCCCCGCAAAGCCGCAAGCATTGTCGGAATGGCCGTGCCGCTTAAATACCTGGTGCTGATCCGGAAAGCCCGGGTTTTATCAAGCAACCAGTTTATTTCCGGCGAAGAAACCCCGGTACGCATTGATTTCCCGCCGTCATTTTCTCTGCTGAGTATTGTAAAAAGTTCCTTACGGACATTCTCTTCCGTCGGAGCCTCAGCGCGTATAATAAACAACCAGGTATACCTCATTATCACATCTTCTTTTTTTTCATTTTTCTGCCAAACGGAAAAATATTTTGTATTATTCAAAACCCGCGCTACAACGGCCCTGACATAATAAAGAGGATTATCGATTGCCCTTTTAAAAGAGTGCGGATCAAACTGCTTCAGCCGGATCAGATCATCTATAATCATCCTTTTTTCTTTATTGGAAATGCCCAGATATAATTTTTGCTCCCTGCGGCCGGACTTTACGCTTGCCTTATACCCTTTGATGCGCTCAAGCCAGACAAAAAACCGGGCTATATTTTTTCTTCCCGACTCATCAATGAATTTCAATCGTTCACGGTCACCGATGACTTGTTTTTGTTCTATGACTGCAAAGAAAAATGACTGGTTTTTAATTGCCGCGGCTCTCAAAAGCGGGATACTCCATAATTCGTTCAACCGGTCTTCCAATCTTTTGATTTCAGGATTAAAATCTGGAAACCGGTCAAGAGTAAGCTGAACTGATTTCGCTTCAGGAGATGTTATGCACCTCTTTACAGGAACAGGCGTTTTAATCCCCCCATCGTTTTGGCCTTTATTATCATTTTTAATTCCTAAAAGCCGGTAATGTTTCGTGAGCGCATCGCGTAATTCCGATTCCCACGGTTTCCGCGCAATTTCATCTAATCTTTTCAGACGGCTGATCGCGGTAACTTTTTCGATGCCTAATTCCTCTGCTAAAGCTTTCGGAGACATCCCTGGGGCGCGTTGTACCGCCAGATATGTTTCAACAAGACCTTTCCAGTCATTATGACGCTCAATGACACGGGCTACTTCACGATCATGGATACCTATTTTCTCCAAGCGGTCAATCCTTTTACACGCCATTACCTGAGAAACTCCCAGTTGTTTGGCAAAAGCACTGAGACCGATCCCGCGCCTGTTTTTAATAATCAAATACGCTTCCGCAGAACCACGCCATTCTTTATGCGCGGCAATAATCTGCCGGGTATCTTCGGATTCATCTTTTTCCAATTCAAGGAACCACCGGGTAATACGAGTACTATCAACTTCAAGGACCGAAGAGACCTGCTCCAGGGTAACAGGAGGATATGTTTCAAGTAGAATTTTTAACGACATCGAACTCCAATATTCATCAAAAATCGCAAGGGCCTTCCTCAAAACATCTTCTTCTCTGTTTTTCGCCAAATCACGCAAACGGCTTAGCTGGCGCAATGCAGTTGAATCGTGTACGCCTAAGTCCACAGCAATAGTTTCAATTGATTTTCCCGGCTCGGTCTTGATTTTCATATATAACGGCCGAAGCCCCTGCCAGGCATCATGCCGCGCCAAAACAATCCTGATCTCTTCTGTCGTGTCCGCCATATTTCTCAACCTGACAAACCAGGTTGAGATAGTATGTAATTCCACGTCCATTCTTCGGGCTATTTCAACGCCGGAAAAACCCGGCTCTTCACGGATAAAGTAAAAAAGATCAAGATATGTTTTACCGGTTTTTGATTTCCTGGTCTTACTATTTTCATGCGTCTCTAAAACCTGCTTCAATTCATCTTCATCTGCATCCTCAGATAAAACAGCAAGCCGTTTAAGCTGGTCACGCACGGCTTCCGGAGTCAAACCAACGACTTCGGCGATTAATGAATCAATTACTCCCGGGTACGTTTTAATAAAAATGTATACCGGACGTAACCGGATCCATTTTCGGTGCCTTTCGATAACAGAGGCAATACGTTTGTTTTCCGGTACCAACGTATCGAACGTGCGTATATAACTGCTTATAGTCGATATCTGTACTTTATACCCCCAGCCGGAGAGAACTTTGGCCATATCTTCAAGGGAAATCCCCGGTTCACGCTCCATAAGCGTTAATAACGCCTCCTGCGCTTCGGTAAGAGAAAGAGCGCGCGCAATCGCCCGTTCCTGAAGTTTATGCATATGCCTTTGGAATACTTCCCGTAATTCGTCCTCTTCTTCCATGGAAGATAACGATTTTAATCTGGTACCGTGGTCCACGGCAGTATCATGGTGAATTCCCAGTTTCTCCGCCTGCTCATCCGCGAATAATCCCGGCTCGCTCCTCATCAATTCGAATAACGGCCTCAAACTCCTCCAACGCTTATGGCGTTCAAAAATATTTTTTACTCTCTCGTTACTTTCGGCTTCTTTCGCGAAAACCAGGAAACTATGCCTGACAACAGCCATAGAGACCGGAATCCGGCGCGATATTTCCTCCTGGGAAGTTCCCGGTTCTTTATCCATAAAATTTAAAATTGCCAGTTCTTTTTCCGAAAGCTCGGCAAGGTGCTTTTGCATACGCGCCTCCTCCATCCATTTCGACTGCGAAGGAGCCAAGGATTTCCCCTGAGCCTCACGCGCCTTACGCACATTATTGAGCAATGCGGTTATATCAAACCCTGTTGACTTCCCCTGGCCGCCGTCGGCATCTTCACCCATTGCAGGTTTCTTCCTTATTGTAAGATCCCATCCGTAATGAGTAAGGTTGTTTTCGCCGTTTTCAGCGGTTCTATTCCTGATAATAGCTTCCCGGACAGCCTGATCCAACCGGATTAATTTCACCGGAAAATCAAGAGGGAAAACCTGTTTTTTTTCGGAACCGAAATTAAAATGGTACGCGTAATCATCAGTAATAAAGTATCCTCCGGGGCACAGCACAGCCTCTATATCGTATATATAACTTCTGCTTCCGTCATAAGGAGAGTATTCCAAAGGCAGTGATTCCGCCGCCCGCTGGTAATACATGTCGTAGGACCTTTCATGCTGAACATCTGAAAAACTTCCTGCTGTTAAATCAATGAAACAGACAGTACGCGTCTTAGTTTCATTTTTATAATATGCCCAATTAAAATTAATCCGCGGGTATCCAAAACGGTTTTCATCAACAACAATTGCCTGTCTGTTAACGCCCATCGCTTTTAATTCAGTAGCCAGGGCTATGACTATTCCTTCAGGTGAATAAAGGCTCCCGGCCCAGGCGTATCCGTTCTTATATTTAAATTGTTTATAATCGAAACTCGCGCAACGATTGCAATAATCAAGGTTTATATCTATTTCACGCACCCGCAGTAAATTTTCAATACTCATTCCTCCAAAATAAGTGGATGCGCAATAAAGGGTCCGGGCATCAGTATTCAGGAACGCGTCCGCGACACCTGCACCCGCGGCTCCTGATAACACCGTTACTTCGTTGCCTGCTTCGTTTACCGTATTTTTAACCGCCATCCCATGTGCTATATAATACGGATGCAAAAGACCCGCCTCACTAAAACGGGTATCTATCGCAATCCCTACAGAATCAAGTAATTTCATCGCCTGTGCTGTATCCGCTGCCGCTGCGATCCTGTCGGCAAATGACATCCCTCCATCGCTGTCTAAATTCCGGCCGGAACGTTGTTCCTGATACTTCTGAGTATCCGGCATAAGAAATATCGGATATATTCTTTCAAACGGGAATTCCTCCCCTGGAGTAATTTTATTCCTGGCTTCCGCAATCAATCCCGCAAGCATAGCGCAAAAATGACTTTCCTCGTCAACGCTCCGTGCCACAATCATCCAGTCGGTAACCAGGGGTTTGGATTCATCCCCATAATTGAATGTTTTCACACCAAGCTGTGCGGGGCTTATAAAATACATCGCTATAACCGAAAGAAGTTCTCCTTTTTTCGACGTTTTTACAATAATCGGGGTTTCATACATAACATTGGTTTGTGCTATCTGCCTGATACGGCTGTAAAATAATGATTCCGTTTCTGTCTCGTCCTCGACGGTCCCTTCTGACAGTATCGGAATAAGATCAAGATCGGATTCATCTCGAGCCTGTAATCTCGCCGTTGACCCGAAAATAACCGCGCCGAGTATAGTGTCAGGCATTTCTTTTAACACCATACGAACGCTTTCAATCCTTGTTTTTGAAATATTTTCATCTCCGCCGTCATAATAGTTCCGGGATTCAGCCACAAG
>JAQUMS010000036.1 GCA_028717985.1 Candidatus Omnitrophota bacterium | reverse complement strand
GGCTGATGTAAACGAACAGGCACTTGGTGCGTCTGTTCGTCCGAAATGGCTCCCCCTCGAGGACTCGAACCTCGGACCTGGTGGTTAACAGCCACTCGCTCTACCAACTGAGCTAAGGGGGAATAATCTATTATATAAGCAAAAATACCTTTTTGGGTAGAGGATAATATTTTACAATAAAATATATCCTAGTCAAGGAGAAAAGGAAAACGTATAATATAAATTTTGGTAAGCATCCCGAGCCTTAAAATCCAGAATAATTGCCATGTAACGCGCAAAAAAACAGAAAGGCAAACCGATGAGTTTATCCGATTTAAAATCAACCCTGCAAAAACTCGGCAATAAGAAAAAAGCCGCAATTTTACAAGGTTTTTTCAAAACCGGCGCAGGTGAATATGCCGAAGGCGATATTTTTCTCGGGATAACAGTGCCGGTATTAAGAACTATGGCTAAAAAGCATCGGGATCTGACATTCAAAGAAACGCTCTCCCTCTTACAATCCTCTATCCACGAAGAACGATTTCTATCCCTTTTAATCCTCATCCTGAAATACCGCTCCACGGATACGGGCGGCAAAAAAACGATATATGAAGCATATCTGAAAAATACCCAACACATAAATAACTGGGACCTTGTGGATGTCTCGGCAAAACATATTATCGGGGATTTTCTCAAAGACAGAAACAGGGCGCCTCTTTATGCGTTAGCTCATTCCGATTCTCTCTGGGAACGACGAATCGCTATTATATCTACCTTTCATTTTATCGAAAATAATGATTTTGAAGATACCTTTAAAATAGCTAAGATTCTCATTGCCGATCCGCATGACCTGATCCACAAGGCTGTTGGCTGGATGTTACGGGAAGCAGGAAAAAGAAACATAGATTCCGAAGAAAAGTTTTTGAAAAGATACTACAAACGTATGCCCAGGACTATGTTGAGATACGCGATCGAACGGTTTCCGGAAACCAAAAGACAATCATATTTACAAGGAAACGTATAAATTTAAATAGCCCCATCCCCTTTTTGCAATTCCGTTGCTTTTTAGAAAAATTGCAGTATAATCAAAAGGTGATTAATGCTGAACACCTTACTATTAAACGCTTCTTGTTTACAAAAGGACTTTTCTATGGATTTCAAAGAATTAAAAAATAAAGTTAAACAGGGCACGACTGATACCTTACGAACAGACGAAGAAACGTATTTTGAAGCTGTCTTTGAAAATAAATATCTGGAACAGGTATCTTCTGTTCTCAATTTAATGCTTGGGCTTCCTGCATGGCCTTCAACTACCAAGCTCTCCCGCGAGACAAACGAAGCGATTAAAAACTTCGGAGGATTGAGGGACAACCAAACCCTCTATCTCCTGAGAGAATCAAGCTATTCATACTTCGCTATGTTCTGGCCCTGGCAGGACGGAGCTCATACTACGTTGAAAATGGGGCAAATTCCAGCCAAACAGCCTGTAACGAAATAGCCATTCCTGTATGAAATTATTACGTATCGCTGTAAAAATTATTGTAATTGCTTTTGTATGCCTTTGGGCGGGACATGCCCGATTTCTTTTCGCGCAGGAACAAATCAAACTTCCTTCCCCCTGCCTGGACGGAACAGTCTCACTTGAAAAAACCCTTTCCGAACGCCGGACAGTCCGGGAATTTTCCGCGGCATCGCTTTCGCTCAATGAAATATCCCAGCTTCTCTGGGCCGGACAAGGCATCATAGACCGGGAAAACGGATACAGGACCGCGCCTTCAGCCGGAGCGCTCTATCCCCTGACTCTTTACCTGATCGCGGGAAATATTTCGGGATTAACTCAGGGAGTATATGAATATAAACCGGACGGGCACGAACTGATCAAAATTTCCGAAGGCGACATGAGGCCTGAATTATGCAAGGGAACGTTTGTTGAACCGTGGATAAAAAACGCAGGGGCAACTCTCGTGTTAACGGCGGATTATAAAAAATCGGAGAAAAAGTTCGCGAAACAAGCAAGCCGGTACGTGGATATGGAAGCCGGTCATGCCGCGCAAAACATTTATCTTGAAGCGGCGGCAATCAATGTGGGGATTGTGGCTATAGGAGCGTTTGACTGCGAAAAAATAACAAAAATCCTCGGGATATCATCTTCTCAAAAAGAACCTATCTATATTATTCCGGCGGGGAAAAAACAATAAAAGTTCTTAGCCTTAGGTCTTTGCTCTTAGAAAAAATATTTTGCTTTTACTAAGACCAAAGGACTAAATCATTTTCCTTTCCACTTCTTTTATTTCCCCGTCAATGGCCGCGATCCGGACTTCTATTTCTTTAAGCCTCTTGCCGAGGTCCCGGACGGTTTCTTCGTCACGGTAAATCTTTGTATTAGACAAGGCTCGGACTTTCACCGAACTTTCCAGCCTCAATGCTTCCTGTTCTTCCCTTAATGTATTGATCTTCTGGCGCAGAGTGGAATTGTGGTTTTTCCGTTTCTGTTCTTCCTGTTTAATGCGGCGTTCTTCCTCTCTTTTCCTCTGCATTTCAAGCTGGCGCTTTTCTTTTTCCGGATTTGAGGATGGCTTCTTATTTTTTATTTCAACATCATCCCCGCCCTGTGCTCTTTTAAATAAATAATAATCAAAATTGTCGGGAAATTTCCTGACCCTGCCTTCTTTGACTTCATAAACGACATTGGCGACGGAACGCACGAAATGGATATCATGACTTATAAACACGATCGTGCCCTCATATTGCTGAAGGGCTTTGATAAGAGCGTCAACAGCGTCAACATCAAGGTGAGTGGTAGGCTCGTCCAGTAAAAGGCAATTAGGCGGATTAATCAGCAGTTTCGCAAGAATAAGCCTGCTTTTTTCCCCTCCGGACAACACGCTGACATGTTTATCTGCGTCCTCCCCGGTAAACAGAAACGCGCCCAGAATAGTCCGGACAATCGTCTCCGACATAAACCCCGGAGCGGCGGAATATGCTTCGCGCAAAACGGTGTTTTCCGAATTCAAAACATCAGTGCGCGTCTGCGAAAAATAGCCCGTGTCCACATTATGGCCTACTTCTCTTTTCCCGGAATCAGCGGGAACAACCCCGGCAAGGATTTTTAAAAGCGTGGATTTCCCCGCCCCGTTTTCCCCTACCAGAACAGCTTTTTCTCCCTGGGTTATTTCAAAACTAAAATCTGTATAAACGCGTATATCGCCGTACGCTTTGGAAATAGTGTCCAGGGAAATAACTTTATGTCCGCTGCGCTTAGCCTGGGGAAACTGAAAATTATGGATACTCTCCCTGCGGTCGGGAAGAAGCTGGATATCCTCCATTTTCTCCAGCTGGGTCTTTTTAGCGCGGACCTGAGATGCTTTATTCGGCTGGGCGTGAAAACGGTCCACAAACTTCTGCATCTGTTCCTTTTTTTTCTCCTGCTCCTTATACTGGCGCTCAAGAAAAAGCCGTTTTTCCTCTTTGACTTTTTCATAATGCTCATAGTTACCGCGCATCTTGGTAATAACGCCGTTTTCCAAAATAAACGTGACATTGGTGACTTCGTTTAAAAACGCCTTGTCGTGGGAGATCATCACGAACGTTCCTTCATACGAAGTCAGAAAATCTTTCAGCCAGACCGCGGCATTTAAATCCAGGTAGTTGGTGGGTTCGTCCAAAAGAAGTATATCGTAATCGCAGGTAAGAAGCTTTGCTAAAAGCACACGCATCTGCCAGCCGCCGCTCATTTCCCGTATGGGCCGGTTAAAATCGCGTTCTTTAAATCCCAACCCCGATAAAATGCGTTCCGCCTTATGCTCAAGTTCAAAATACCCCAGATGTTCCAAATCGTGCAGGACCTCACCGTAACGGTCAGAGGCCGCTTCATTTTTTTCTTCCAGTTCATCTTTAATTTTTTTAAGGCGCATAATGGTTTCATCGCCTTCAACGACTTCCGAAAGGACGGTGCGCTCCGAATTGAAACTGCTTTCCTGCGGCAAATACCCGATACGGATATTCTTAAGGACGTGAATGTCACCGGCGGAAGGTTCCAGGTCTCCCTGGATAAGGTAAAACAGCGTAGTCTTACCGGCGCCATTAGGCCCGATAAGGCCGATTTTCTCGCCGCGATTAATGGCGAGATTCAGGTTCTCATATAAAACTTTTTTACCGTAATTTTTTGAAACATTGCTTATAGATATCATGGTATTAGATTGAACGGCGGGATTCCAAAGCCATCGAAATGGTAGCGGCATCGGCATATTCAAGGTTTGACCCAACGGGCAAGCCTAATCCGATCCTGCTGACAGCAATGTTTAGTGGTTTTAAAACTTTTGCCAGGTATAACGCTGTGGTCACCCCTTCGGTATCAGCGCCTGTGGCTATAATAACTTCCGTAATTTTTTCTTCTTGTATCCGGTGAATCAAACTGTCTATCTTTAAATGCTGAGGGCCTTTGCCTTCCAGAGGAGCGATAGCCCCGAGCAAAACGTGGTACACGCCCTTAAACATAGCGGTTTTCTCAATACTGGAGATATCATTAGGGCTTTCTACCACGCACAACAAAGATTTGTTCCGGTTCACATCCCTGCAGATTGTGCACATTTCTTCTTCGCTTAAGTTATTGCACACACGGCAGAATTTAACGTTCTCTTTTACCTTCACGATAGCTTCAGCCAGCCCTTTAATTTCCTCTACCGGAGCTTCCAGGATATAATCTACGATTCTTTCGGCACTGCGCCTTCCGACGCCGGGAAATTTAGTCAGTTTTTCTATCAATAATTTTATTGAGTCCGTGTAAACCGCCATTATTCCTCCTTCACCACTCTGCCTTTAAAAGCGTCAAGCACAGATTGCACCATGGGATCTTTTGAACTATCGGATTTAGCGCTGTCTTCGTCTGAAAGGATAAAATGCACCCGGACATGACCGTTGATCAATTCGGCAAGCGTGCGCTCAATAAGCGCCTTATTCTCCTTACCTTCAAGGGATTCTTTATGAAGAGAGCAGTGCTTAGGAAAGGCTATAGTCAAAGCGTGGCCTTCAAGGGAAACAACCGTCCCTTCATTCAAATAGGTAGCCACCGACATCTTAACCCTGCTCAACTGGCTTATCAGGTTTTCCCATTCCGATTTTACGCTTTCACGTGTTATAGATACAGCTGTAGCAATAGTTTGTTTTTTTTCTTCAAGATCATCCACCGGGTCTTTCTCGAGAGAAGATATATTTCCCCCCATAGTAAGAAGATCCTGTTCGTCTTCCGCGTTAATTTCCGGACGCTTATTTTTTGCCGGAGGCGCGGGTTTTATCCCCTGTTCACGGACAGGAGTATCGCGGGGAGGAAAAACCGGGCGTGAAACCGCCGGAGTAGTATACTGACGCGAAGATTTTTCTTTCGGCTGAACAGAAGAAGAATTAACCGGCTTTACGCTTTCCGTCCCCTGTGCCGGATGGCTCAAACGCACAAGGCTGACTTCCAGCGCGATACGAACGGAATCCAAACGTTTAGCCATTTCCTGAGCGTTAATTAAAATAGTAAAATTACTCAATATCGTTTCTAATGCTATTTTTCTCGACTGTTGTAATAATTTTTCACACACATCATGAGGCAGATCAATCAACTGCGCGTCGGCCTGGGCGACTTTAGCGATCATCAGATTACGGAAATGATCAATAAGATTGTTCAGGAAAACCCCCGGATCTTTACCGTTATCTATCATCGTGTTCAAAAGACGCAGGGCCTTCGCGGCATCTTTATTCGTAACAGCCTCAGTAATCTCAAATAAAACATCCTGTTCCACCAGGCCAAGCATTGAATTAATGTCCTCCAGCGTGACCTTTCCTTTAGAAAACGCGATCAACTGATCCAGGATGGATTCGGCGTCCCTGAGTGCTCCGTCGCTCGCCCTGGCGATCGCGGCAAGGACTTTCTGATCAACATCCATACCCTCAGCCTTAACGATTTTATCCAGCTGTTCTATAAGCTCCATAGTGGAAATACGCCGGAAATCAAGGCGCTGGCAGCGGGACAAGATCGTAGGCATTACCTTATGCGAAGAGGTGGTGGCAAAAATAAATTTCACGAACGGCGGCGGTTCTTCAAGGGTTTTAAGCAAAGCGTTGAAACCATCAGTGGTAATCTGATGGACTTCATCTATAATATAGATCTTAAATTTACCCTGTGTAGGGGAAAATTTAACGTTTTCGCGCAACGCACGGATCTCATCTATCCCGCGGTTGGAAGCTCCGTCTATTTCAATTACATCCAGACTGCTTCCCTGAGTTATCTCAACACAGGAAGAACACGTCCCGCACGGGTTAGGACCTTTACGGTTTTTGCAATTAAGCGCTTTCGCGAGTATGCGCGCGGTCGAAGTTTTACCTACTCCCCGGGGCCCGGCAAATAAATACGCGTGGGCGACCCGGTCTTTCTCGATCGCGCCTTTTAAATCTACCACGATATGATCCTGCCCGACGATCTCATCAAAGTTCTGCGGGCGCCATTTTAAAGCGAAAACGACATAAGCCATAGGTTTAAAACAAATAAAGAGAAAAAGTTATTTAAAGAGTTTTAATCAGGTATTACAAGCAATTTTCCCTCAAAAAATCTCAGAGTCACTTGCTCCCAACTTCATAATTTTACCACATAATGACGAAAAAAAAATTAAAATTACCCGATTAACCTATCCCACTCCCGGAGTGGGACAGGTTAAAAGGTTAAAGAGGTTTTGAAGGCGGGACAGCGGAAGAAATTTCAGACAGGAACGCATCTACCTCTCGGAGGCTCTCTTTATCTCCGGCTTGTTCGAATAAAGCACGCGCGGCAAGCAAACTTTCCCGGGCTTTTTCATCCTGGCCCGCGGCATAATACACATTGCCGAGAAACGCCCTTCCCTCGGCATCATCAGGCTTAAGTTCAACCGCTTTTTTCAGGAACTCTATCGCCTTGGGATAATTTTTAAGGGAATAATACGCCACGCCGATATTATAATGCGCATCCAGGTCCTCGGGTTTTATGGTAAGGATCTTTTCAAAATACGGTATCGCGTCCCCGTACTGTTCATTCACCAGCGCCAGAGACCCCTTAAAAACATTATCGGCATATTCGCGGGTAGCGAGGCCTTTTTTCAAATCATCAAGAATACTTAACGCGCCTTTGATATTATATTCAGAAGGATTAAGTTCCAGGCCTTTTTTAAATTCCGTTTCAGCCTCGTCAAACTTTCCTTCAGAGGCGTACACCATCCCCGCTTTCAAACACGCGGTCGCGTCCGTTGCCGCCGCCGGGAAAGACGGTTCAGGAACGGATTCGGGACGAGCCGTCTGCCCCGGAAATAAAGGCTTAAATTCCCTGCCGTCAACCTCACGGACAATTTTATTTTCGAAATATAATTCCCCGTTCTCGGTTTTAACTTTTATATATTCCGGCGTCTGCTCACTGATCGTTCCCGAAATTATTTTTCCTGATTTCAAAACAATTGTCTCCGCTCCCGCAAAAACCGGCGCGAACAAAAACACACACAGTACAATCGCCTCTTTCACTTCTTCCCTCCTGAAAAAATTATAATAATAAATGAAGCATTATTATAATCGGCGAACTAAAAAATTACAAATTATTTTTAAACTACTACGCCTTCAACAGTATATATTGTATCAAATGATCTTCTAAGAGCTACGACCAAAGAGCTAAGCGCTATTGCGTGGCTTTCTCCATTATTTCAGTCATGCGTTTGATAAAATCATTCGTTGACGCCAGGTCACCGGAAATCAACAAAGCGCCCTCATAAAGCTGGGATATACACTTCCGCATAATCGGATCCGCCGCGTCGGAAAGGTACAGCCGGCCGAGATTTCTGATTACCGGATGGGACATATTCACTTCGAGTATTTTTTTCGCCCGTTCAAAATCCTTGTCCATAAGTTTCATCATCCGCTCCATCTGCGGATCCATGCTGTTTTTGCCCGCGACAAGCGTAACGGGTGAATCAACAAGGCGCTTGGAAGGGACAACGTCTTCAACGGAATCCTTCAGGACTTCCTTAAAAACACCTAAAAGCGATTTTGAAAGATTATCATCCGGTTTTTCCAGTGAATCCTCGAATTTAAGTTCGATATCCGATTTATCGACCGGGCTGATATGTTTTTTTTCATATTCATGGACGGAAGGAAGGACGAAAATATCCACAGGGTCCGATAAAAGCAGTACCTCGATCTTGTTCTTCAAAAAATATTCCAGGTTGGGATTGCGTTCAAGGGCCTCCCTGCTCTCACCGGAAAGATAATAAATATCTTTCTGCTTATCCGGCATCCTCTGAACGTATTCCTTCAGGGAAACAAGCTCGCCTTTTTGTT
>JAQUMS010000035.1 GCA_028717985.1 Candidatus Omnitrophota bacterium | reverse complement strand
GCTGTCCTTACCGGAAGTAAACGGCACGCCAAAAGCTTTGGCAAAATCATAGCAGCCGTAAGCTGCCCTGACTAAACTTCCCAGCCTGTCCGGTTTATCGGGATTCCCCCAGCAAAAATTATCCAAAATCGCGACTTCGTCCAAAGACCCGCCAACCGATATGATCTGGCGCAAAGCTTCATCAACACACGCGGCTGCCATCCAGTAAGGGTCGATAAAACCATACCGGAAATTAATCCCGTTGGAAACGATCACTCCTCGAAACGAATCCAGCAAAGGCCTCACAACAGCCGCATCCGAAGGCCCGTCATTTGCGATGCCCGATAATGGTTTTAAAACTGAACCGCCCTGGACTTCATGGTCATACTGCCGGATAATCCATTCCTTCGAACAAATATCATAATGGGACAAAAGTTTTTTAAGATACGGCGTCAGGTTCTCCGGGCAGGGAAATTCCGGTTCCGGGTGTTTCGGAGAAATAAAAACCGCTTGTTTTTCTGTCCGGCGCAAACCTTCATGCAAAAACTTCATATCCAGTTCACACACGCGGCTGCCGCCATAAAAAAGTTCAAGAGCGCCTGTACCGGGGAATTCTCCTATAACCATGGCCTCCACGTTCTCACGCTTAAAAATTTCCTGAAGTTTATCAATATTACGGGGAGGAACGGACAAAACCATCCGTTCCTGTGATTCAGAAATCCATATTTCAGAATATGAAAGCCCGTTATATTTCAGCGGGACCTTATCCAAATCTACCCGCGCGCCCAATTCCTGGCCCATTTCTCCCACCGCTGACGACAAACCGCCCGCGCCGCAATCAGTAATAGCGCTGTACAAATCCGCGTCCCTGGCCTGAAGCAAAGCGTCAGCCATCTTTTTTTCCTGTATGGGATTGCCGATCTGGACCGCGCCGCTGGATACGGTTTCTGATTCTTCGGTCAGTTCTCCCGAAGAAAACGTAGCACCATGGATTCCGTCGCGCCCTGTCCTTCCTCCGACAACAACAACCAGATCGCCTTTATTCACCTGCTTAAAAGATTTATCTTTGGGCATAATACCGACAGTCCCGCAATATACCAACGGGTTCCCCACGAATTGATCGTGGAATAATACCGCGCCGTTCACCGTCGGAATCCCCATTTTATTCCCGTAATCCCTTACACCGGAAACAACGCCTTTCATGACCCTTTTAGGATGCAACGAGCCTTCCGGAACTTTCTCCGCGGGATAATCCGGGGGGGCGAAACAAAAAACGTCGGTATTTAAAAACGGCTTTGCACCAAGCCCTGTCCCGAGAGGATCACGGATGACGCCGCCGATCCCGGTATTCGCGCCGCCAAACGGTTCAAGCGCCGACGGATGATTATGCGTTTCCACTTTAAAACAAACATTATAATCCTCATCAAAACGGATAACGCCGGAATTGTCTTTAAAAACCGAAACACACCATGGTTTTTTCAATTCCTCAGTAGCTTTCATGATCGTTGTTTTGAGGAGGTTATTGATCGTTTTTTCCGTTTTCACTGTTTTCCCGTCAACGGATATCTCTTCGCGATACGCGATTTTTCCTCTGAATGTTTTATGCCAGCAATGCTCCGACCACGTCTGGGCTATGGTTTCCAATTCGCAATCTGTCGGATTGCGCCGCAAGCGCCGGAAATAATCCCTGATACAAATCATTTCCTCGAGATTCAGAAATAACTGCCCCCGTGCGCTGATCTGTTTTAACGTATTATCTGAAGCGCTGAGAAGATCAATATGAGTCAAATGAAACCTGTAGTCAGCCTGTTTCAAAAGTACTGTTTCATCCGAGGAGGAAGGAACAACATGCTGAATAAGTTTATTATACAGGAGTTTTTCGGTAATGAATTTTAAATCACGGGAAGAGATTTTTCCCTGCAGGATATATTTTTTTGCGGTTTTGACTGAAAGCGGCTGTGATATACCGATATCCCGAATGCCCTTGACAACCGACGCTTCAACAGGATCCATGACCCCGGGATTATACGCGATTTCAACGATATGAAGCCCGCCTGTCTTAGGATTCAGCCGGTATTCCTGACTGACCGGATCAACAAGAAGCTCTTCGGCTATAAACCGGGCGTCTTTTTCGCAAAGCCCGCCTTCAAGGATATAAACCTGGATAAAGCGGACTTCTTTAACCGTATGGATCCCCAAATCACGGATATCTTTTTCAACGCCTTTGCCGACCGCGTCGAAAATATCCGGTTTTTCACTAACTTCAATATGCCATTTCATAGAAAAATTTTATAAACCAAGCCGCTTAAAAATAATTCCGACATTCCGGAGATAATAATCAAGATTAAAAACTGCATCCAAATCCCGTTCAGACAACAACCGGGAAACCTCAGTATCCATCATCAGTGATCTTTTAAACTCAACGCCTTCTTTCCATGTCCGCATGGCGCAGCGCTGAACATAATCATACGCCACAGGACGGCTGAGGCCTTTTTCCATGAGAACAAGCAGAACCCGCTGGGAAAAAATCAGGCCTTTTGTTTTTATGAGGTTCGCGGCCATGTTCTCCGGATATACAGACAACCCTTCCATGACAAAAATAAATTTATTGAGCATGTAATCCAACGCGATGGTTGAATCCGGGATAATTACTCGTTCAACAGACGAATGGCTGATATCCCGTTCATGCCATAATGCCACATTCTCCAACCCCGCGACCGCGTTCCCCCTCAGTAAACGGGCAAGCCCGCAGATACGCTCACAAACCACCGGGTTTCTTTTATGCGGCATCGCGGAAGAACCTTTCTGCCCCTTGCCAAAAGGCTCTTCAACTTCCAAAACTTCGGTCCGCTGAAGATGCCGTATCTCCAACGCGAATTTATCCAGGGAAGAACCTATAATCGCCAGGGTCGAAAGATAGTGCGCATAAATGTCCCTCTGAATAACCTGGGTCGCAATAGGAGCGGGAAGCAAACCGAGTTTTTTGCACACAAATCGTTCCACAAAAGGATCGATATTTGAATACGTCCCAACTGCGCCGGAAAGTTTGCCCAGGGAAATAGACTTTTTTGCCTCTGCCAACCGCGCGAGGTTACGTTTTGTTTCATCATGCCAAAGCGCGAGTTTCAATCCGAATGTAACAGGCTCGGCATGCACCCCATGCGTCCGTCCGATACAAACCGTATTTTTATATTGTTTTGCTTTACGGGCAAGAACACCCGATAATTTTTTCAGATCGGCGATAAGAATATCCAAAGCTTGACGCAGTTGAATATCAAGCGTCGTATCCAAAAGATCGGAGGAAGTCAGCCCTTTATGAAAATACTGGGCGTCCCCCCCAATACTGCGGGAAACATTAGTGACGAACGCGACAATATCATGCTGGGTTTTTTTCTCTATTTCAAGGATTTCCTTCACGCTGAATTTCGCGCGCTGCCGTATACGGTTTGCCGCCGCGCGAGGTATTACCTGTCGTGCAGCCCATGCATCGCACACCGACAATTCGATTTCAAGCATGATCCTGAACTTATTTTCATCCGTCCAAATCCCGCTCATTTCCGGGAGAGAATACCGCTCAATCATAAACACCTCAAAAAATGATTTTCCCGCGCATGAGCCGCGCAGGATTTCATCGTAGTTTAAGATTTTATGGAAACATGTTGTAGAAAAGGCTCGCCGAGGAAAACACCCCAAAGCCCTTCACAAATAACGAGGCATGACTTTTTTATTATAGCAGAATTTATTTTAACTGCAATGATTAAAAACTATTTGACAAAGATATAAAAATTGATATTATATGAATGTTTAAAATTAATTTCTTATTACATTATAGTACTATCTTCATTTCCGAGCCGAGGAATAATAGGGTTTATTATTCCATCCGGTTTTTGGGTACCAAAGGGGGTGAATAATGGAAAAAGGGAAAGTTAAGTGGTTCAGCAATCAAAAAGGATACGGCTTCATCACTCGTGAAGATGGCAAAGATATCTTTGTTCATCATACAGGCATTACGGGAGAGGGCTACAAAACGCTGAAGGAAAACCAGGAAGTAGAATTTGAAGTAAACCAGGGACCTAAAGGCGAACAGGCAATTAACGTAAAAAAATTATCCGACTAATCTCTCCGGGATCATACTAAAAAAGCCGTCCAGGCGTTAACCAGGACGGCTTTTTTAGTGTTCCTCTTAATGAGGCGTGCCCCCAAGGCACTCAACCATAGGTTATAGTATCTCGTTAAGCCCGAAATCTTTTATCCATATTCTCTTCTCATAACTATCCTCCCATAGTTAATGAATATTCTCTCTGCTTGTTTTAGGATTTGTTTCTACTGTATATCCTTGACCCGCATAGAAATCGGCATTTCCGGCGGCTTCGGAAACTGATCCCGGGTTCAAGGTAGCCGCTTCATTTCCGCTTGAATCACGAACAACCTGATGAAATATCCCTCCCGAACCACTGCTTCCGCTGCTGCCACTGGATGAAGGTTTGGTAGGAGGAATATATCCTGTATACTCCTTAACAGGAGACAAATCTTCCGAAACATCAAGCGTCTTCACTACTGTAGAAGAAGCCGCTGGCAAAAAGGTTTCGTAAATTTTATACGTATTCACGTAATTTTCTTCGCCTAAAAGACGAGTTTCAAATGTTGATTGTCCCTTCATCTGTTCAGTAGTCAACGTGAATGTCTCCTGGCTTAACGAACGAGGACTCTGTAAATTTCCAACCCGTGTTTTTGACGCGGACAATACACCGGCGCTGCTGAGATCAATCGGCGGAGATGTTGTTTTACTTCGCTCCATCACGTCGGCAAAACTGGTGCTTGCTTTTGCTTCCGGGATATTAGGATGACCCGTAGGTTCACTGAAACTATCCGATAACTGCGCGCCTGTTGAAACTTTCATGGGATTACCATCCGGCCCGACAGTTACGGATTTTTCACCCGACGGCTGTATCTCCTGCGCGTGTTCTTGATAATTCATTGAACCCTGCTCCGGGACCACCGTGTCCTTTCCAAGTTTAACTGTCGGTTTATGCGCAGTCCCTGTTGCAATAGGAGCGCCACTGCCGGTGGGAGTAAGTACTTCAGCGTTATACGTAGGCGTAACCTGATATTCCCCAAAATGCTTGACATTCCAGGTATCGGTTTTTAGTGTTCCAGCCCATCCTTCCGGAATCGCGGTCGTATATTCTGCAAACGTCGTAACCTGATATTTATTACTATACGTCACACCCGTATTGGTACCGCCTTTATCGGGATCCGCTTCCGAAAAAGCTACTTTCGGAGTTGCCCCTTTTAAATCATACGTTTGCCACCAGTTAGTTTCAGTAGTTACTGCAGGCCCGGTACGCTCTTCAAACGCTTTACTTGCTGTTGAAGTCAGTGTCTTCTGATACCAGTCTTTTATTTGGACGGTATCAACGCTGGTCGGCTCACCTGCCTGCCTATACCAAACGTTATTTCCTTTTTCCTGCCATCCGTAATCTTTAAACCAACTGTTTTTTCCTGAAGATTGTGAAGAATCTGATGAACTTACCTGTTTCGGGCTTGGTGCTACAGAACTCTGCGATGTTTGCTCTTGTGGGCTTGACCCGCTTGATGAACTAACCACAGGTTTCGACCACCCTGCCGAACTTTTGCCGCCTGAACTTCCTGAAGAACTCATTACTGCCGAGCCTGAACTTTTTCCCGAACTTCCTATACTGCCGCTGCCAAAACTCCCCGCGTCGCAAAAGCTTAATGGCAGTAAAACCAATACCCCAAAACACAGAAGAATAACAATTATCCTTCTCATAGCGCATCCTCCCCTTTTCCCCTCACTGACCCTGTTTCTCCAAAAAATTTCCGCGTGTATTTAAACTCTAATTATGATTGTTTTAATAGCCGCCGGGTTATTATAATAAGCACATAATACCTGTGTTCTTCTATGCTTACCATCCATCCGTGGCAGGACTAACCTTCCCCACCTCGTAGGTGGAGAAGGTTATAATGGAAGGAACTGCGTTGCTATACGATAGATCCTTTCTGTTTAACAACTACCATAACAATTACTCGAATCCCGGACATCGCTTCCTGATACACCTATTACTCCTGATACCCTCCCTTCATTAGCAAGAGCGGCGCCTTTATCTACAGCCTGGCTCCGTGTTGCCGCGTCGTACGTGTGGACCATTCCGTCACTCATGTGAAGCGTAATTGACGCCCGGTTATCTCCACCATCTCCACCGTCTCCTCCGGAACTACCGCTCGATGACGGTTTCACCGGTTCAACATAAGGATGAAAAATCTCATTTTTACTCCAGCTTTCATCAAAAGGTTCTTGTGTTACCGTTGTCTCAAAACTGGTGGATGTCTTAACACTTTCTGAACGGCGGAATGAATCTAACCCTTTAAACCCGCCTGTCGGCATCTGTACTGAATTACCAACCTGGACCGGTTTCGCAGTGGATTGCGATTTTGAAGCAATATATTCTTCAAAGTTAAACGATTTCGCGTCGGCAACTAAAGAATTCAATTTTACCGGATCGGCTTTATTATCAAAGTTCCATCCGGATGTTCCAAAGGTGGTTCCGACACTTGCTATGGTACTATCCACATTAATGGCTGTACCCGGTTTGCTATATCCAAGCTGAATATTACCGGCTCCTGAAAATTTCATATTATCCATACCGGCAGTAGAAGTAATCGCCCAATCTGTTGAAATTTCTTTATATCCCACTGCTTTAAAATCTGTTCCCGACCAACTGCCTTTTTTAATATTCGCTGAATCAACCAATTTGTTTTCAAACGGCGTAGCAGTAAATTGCGTATACACTACTTTAGAACTATCCCAGATAGGTTCTTTGCTTGAAGAAGTTTGTCCTGTCGCCCTTTGATATCCCCCTGTTTGTTTTTCCCATCCGTAATTCGTAACCCAATCGTATTTTGTATTAGATGGTTGTGCAGAAACTTTTGCAGAAGAACTGGTAGAAACTGTTGAGGTTGATTTTACAGCCGGTGTTGCCGAAGATTTTGAAGAAGATGAAGAAATTACAGGCTTTGACCATCCGGAAGTGGTTTTCCCGCCGCCTGAAGTAGAAGGCATTGAAGAAAATGAACCTACGCTTATACCACCGCCGCCACCACCACCGCCGCTACTGCCTCCGGAGCCAAAACTTCCGGCCTCGCAAAAACTAAGCGGCAAAACAAAAACTATAACCAAAATTGTTAAAACAATGAGCGTTCTTCCCATTTGACCCTCCCCTTGTAATTACTCTGACCCGTTTTAATTTAAATGGGAAAAACTTCCGGTCGATACGCGAACCACGAATACATAAGCAGGAAGTTTTCACCCTTAAAACTCAAAAAAGAGTGAGTCTTTAGCTATCCCCATAGCTAAAGTTCCTCCTATCTATCCGTGGCATTTGGCAAGAGCTCGATATGATAGAGTATCAAGCTTAATTTTGGAAAGCTATCAACTTTCGAAACCACTTTATAAAAGCGTTTCAAAAGTGGCCAAAAAAAATTTGACCTTTCTATATAAAACTTACCATATAGGCTTCTATATATCAACCCGCTAAACTAAATTTTGTATTGGTTAACACTAAAAATCGCTTAATAAAAACGTAAGTAATTACAAATAAACAGGTTAAAATTATTACTTGTTTATTTTCTACTCAAATTTTAACTCTGTTAACTCCCTATACGCTTAAACGCGCAAACACATACACTTTAAGCATTTATTTCACATATGCCTTAATTATCTTTTGTTCTTTAACCGGCTTGTCCATACCATCTACATTGGTTTTTTCTATCTTTTGCACCACGTCGTAACCTGAAACAACTTCTCCAAAAATTGTATGCTTCATATTCAGCCAGGGCGTCGGCACAGTAGTAATAAAAAACTGACTGCCGTTTGTCCCGGGCCCGGCATTGGCCATTGCCAAAAGACCCTTTTTGTCAAATTTCAATGACGGAGTTACTTCATCTTCAAACGTTTTTCCCCAGATTGATTGGCCGCCCATTCCTGTGCCTGTGGGATCGCCCCCCTGGATCATAAAATCTTTAATAACCCTATGAAAAATAATTCCGTCGTAATATCCTTTTTTAACCAATCCGATAAAATTTTCGCAGGCTTTCGGGGCGATATCCGGAAAAAGCTTTATTTCAATATTTCCCTGATTTGTTTCCAAAACAACGACTGAAGCATTGGCATTCATTACCGGCTCCTCTCCATAACTTACGGTTGATAATAAAAACAAGCTTATTCCTAAAACTACCCCCTTAAAAAGTTTATTCATATCTTACCCTTTCCCCGTTTAATTAAAACTTATTTTTCTCCATAATACACATTAACCAACCCGCATCTCATAGATAGATGCCGCACATTTATTAATCCGGAACATTTCATCTGATCAATGATCTGCCGGGGTAAAGCAAATCCGGCTATTGAAACAGACAAATACCGGTACGACTCACAAGAACCTCCGAATATTCCGGCGGCTAACGGAAGAATGTTTTTGAGGTAAAACAAATGCAGTCCGCCAAAAACAGTGTTAGCAGGAGGAGAAAATTCAAGGATCACAATCTTCCCTCCTTTTTTAAGCATC
>JAQUMS010000034.1 GCA_028717985.1 Candidatus Omnitrophota bacterium | reverse complement strand
AGAAACGTTGGTCAGGACCGTCGGTTCAAAGAAAAAGCCATTACGCAAAGAGTTATCGGAAGGGATTTCTCCGCCGCAAAGAATTTGAGCGCCTTCCGCTAACGCTTGTTTTACATATAAAGACACCTTTTCGAGCTGCTGAGATGAAATCAACGGGCCCATTTGAGTTTCATAATCTACTGCATTGCCTAATTTTAATTTCCTGGCCTTGGCCGTAAAATCGCTGACAAACGCGGAAAAGATATTTTTTGACACAAATATTCTGGACATAGCGGTACACATCTGCCCCTGATTTAAAAAAATTGAACAGAGTGAACCATTAACCGCAAGTTCAATATCCGCATCGTCTAAAATTATCGACGCAGATTTCCCCCCTAATTCTAAAATAATTTTTTTTATGTTCGAAGACGAATATTCAAAAATTTTCCGCCCGACGGCATTGCTTCCGGTAAACGAAATCATGTCGATCCGCCGGTCACCGCATAACGCTTCACCGACAGTGTCTCCTTTTCCGGTAATAATATTTACCACGCCATCCGGGACACCCGCTTCACGGATAATCTTCCCCAATTCAAGCGCGGTCAAGGGAGTCAGAGAAGACGGTTTTAATACGACAGTATTACCCGCGGACAAAGCCTGCGCCATTTTCCAGGAAGTAATCAATAAAGGATAATTCCACGGCACGATTAACACAGCGACACCGCGGGGCTCGCGGGCTAAATTTCCCTTAATATCGGGAGAGACAAAGACGGTTTCTTCTTTACTATATTCCTCAAAATAATTACCGAAATGTTCAAATACTTTTGCCGCGGAAGGAATATCCATAAACGTGGATTCTTTAATGGGCTTACCTGCATTCAAAGATTCAAGCCTCGCTAAGTCCCCTGCCTTATCCAAAATGCCCTGACCAATAGACAAAATAATTTTCTTTCGTTCCTTGGGAGGTAACGATGGCCATATTCCTGTATCAAATGCGGAACGCGCGGCTGAAATTGCCTCATCAACATCACGGGCAGATGCGCATGAAATTTCAGCCAGAAGCTCTCCGGTCGAAGGATTGATAACGGCTGATTTTTCCTCTTTTTGTTTCCACTCCCCGTTAATGAAAAGACCGTATTGAGGAATCATTTTATTTTTACTTGTTTAAACAACTCAAATAATCGGCTGAAGGGAACGTACCAGCGGGAAAGCTTCGCGAATTCTCCTTTTAATTTCATTTTTCCCTGCATTGTCGCCACAAAGGGATCGATGGCGCCATGGAAAACATTTTCCCAGACATCGGCGGGAGCGGAAATAATAAACGGGGCGTTTTCGTCTTTGGAAAGATTCGTGATTTTGCCTTTTTCAAAGGTAAATGTATAGGCGATATTATGCACATCCAATTTAATCGCTAATTGAAGCGTCAAATCCATTTCTTTCCCTTTGGCGGCAATAAATTCATCCTTATTCACTAAATCAACGATTGCCTGAATATGCTCTTGAGAAAACATCAGGTACGCTGCATCAGACGTGAATTCCTGCTTTAATTCTTTATCAATATCGTCAAGAATATCTTTTTTGAACAACCGTGCTGCTGCCGCTATACGCACGGCGTCCTCGAGGGCCTCAATAAGATACAACGCGTCACGGAATTTATCGGCAATCGCAATAACCCCGTGGTTTTTGATTACAACCAGATTGCTGTTTTTCAAAGCATCAACAACTAAGTCTGGTTTTGTGACCGTAGGGGTATCCTGTTCAACTACCGGAATGGTCCCAAGGTAAAGACGCGTTTCAAAGGTAAGAGCTTTCACGTCGGAATAAACCGCGAAATACGCGTTAATAAGCGGCGGATGACAATGAATGATGACTTTTTGAGGGAAATTTTTATATATAAGGTAATGAAGCGGGGCTTCAGAAGTCACTTTCGTATTGGCGCGGTTTGCGTCTGATGCCAGGTCAACTTCAATCAAATCCTCATCGGTAAGAGTCCCGAGATTTGTCCCTGTAGCGGTAACTAAAATCACGGAATCGCTGAGCCGTGCGCTTAAATTCCCGGAACGGGCGACCGCGAGCCTGAAAGAATATAATTTTTTCCCGACTGAGATAATATCATCCCGGATTGTGCGTTCTTTACCGAAAAACATCACCGTATCTCCAGATAAATATGGCGGGTTACTAATTCCGCCGGTGTTATGTCGAATGCGGGATAATACCCTTTTACTCCACGGGGCGCAATGCGAATCCCGTTAAATTCAAGCAATTCCTTATCCGGCCTGATTTCAATAGGGATATCATCTCCCGTCTGGGCGTGAGAAGGCGGCGGGCATAAAACATACAAAGGTATTTCAAAATATTTTGCCAGTAACGCGATTTGATATGTGCCGATCTTATTGGCAAAATCGCCGTTAAGCGCGAGATGATCGGCGCCGACAATAACGCTGTTGATTTTATCTTCAGACATAACATGCGCTACCATAGTATCGGAAATAACAGTTACATCGAATCCCGCCCGCTGAAGTTCCCATGAGGTTAAACGTGCGCCCTGCAAATACGGCCGCGTTTCGGTCACAAAAAAACTGATATCTTTATTTTGCTTTCTGCACATTTCCCCTATGAGCGGCATCAGTCCGCTTACATTGCAGTGGGTTAAAACACACTCATTGCCGGATAATAAAGTACTCGCCTTTTCCGCCTGTTCAATCCTGCGGACTTTAAGCATGTCGAGGAAACCGGTGATAGTCTGGGCCAATGGCGCACCTGAGCGCGCCCATCCCAAAACCATATCGGTAAGCATTTTAAATGACAGCGTCGGACGAGTCGCGTTAAGGGAACGCGCAACTTTTTCCAAATGAGGTATTAAGGTTTTTGTATTACGGTGTTTTTCAATCTCAAGCAGGAATGTATACATTACCAGGAGGACTTGTCCGACAGCCCTTGTTTTCATGTTTTTTATCGCGGCGCAGGAATCGGAATAGCCATGGGACGTAAGATATACAAGTCTATGAGGCAATGCCGTTTCATCAAGTATCCGGATTGTTTTACCTTGTAATGTTACGGGCCAAAATAAAGGAGAAAATTTCATTGCTTTTCCAGTCGTTTAACCGTCTCAAGAGCGATTTCAATGAGTTTGGTTTCAGCCATATAATACAACGGATTCATGAACCCCATTTCCCCGGTGACCACATTATCGCTTACGGCAAGGATAGAAGCGGCTTTAATTTTATAGACTTGGGCTATTGTAAGCAGCGTCGAGGAAACCATATCCACGGCAATGGCCCCTTCTTTCCGTTTTGCCTCAACGATTTCACGCGTCTCGCGTAACAAAGCATCGGTTGTCCATGCGGTTCCACGGTGGACAGTTATACCTGTTTCCTTAGCCACAGCTTCCAGTGTATCGGCGATTTTCTTATCGGCAGTGGTATGAAAAGTTTTATCAACGTAATAAGGAGTTACGCCATCCCCCCTCAGTACCGTATCCACAACTATTAAATCGCCTACTTTGATCTTTTCATTTAAAGCCCCGCACGTCCCGATCCTGATAATATTCTGG
The DNA here is from genome assembly GCA_028717985.1 of Candidatus Omnitrophota bacterium. Lineage (GTDB taxonomy): Bacteria > Omnitrophota > Gorgyraeia > Gygaellales > Profunditerraquicolaceae > STD1-16. The sequence continues at coordinate 5,044 of JAQUMS010000034.1, read as the reverse complement.
ATTTGCGCATTACACATTACTTCGGTCGTAATCGATGTATCGGTGGAAAACCGCCCTCCGTTCATTGCCGTAATCTTAATCCCCTGATACATCCCGGTATACATTGAATACTCCATAAAGGAAAAATTGCGCGTCGGGCTTTCCAATTTCTTCATCAGAACTTCAAGGCGGTCCTTCGGCCCCGGGACAATGGCGTATCGAGCGACATCCTGAGGCCGAAGCTGTACCATATCCGTTAAATCTTTTCCCGTCATGTGAATTTCTTTTTGCATCTGCATTTTTACCTCGTTGTTACGGATTTTATTAATTGACCCCGGCTTTGCATGTTTTTTCAATACTGCCGGTTATTTCTTCCAATTTATTAACAACCATGTCCGCTTCGCGAAGATATTCTTTCGGCAGGCTTGTGGACACGGCAATACAAAACATGCCCGCTTTTTTAGCCGACGTAATACCAAAAGGCGCGTTTTCAACTACAACACAACTTTGGGGAGCAAGAGACAATAATCCGGCGGCTTTCAGATACGGCTCTGGATGAGGTTTTCCTTTTTTTACGCTATCTCCAGCCACAATCGCGTTAAATAACCGCCTTATTTTTATCGGCAGAATTCTGTTTATTTCCTGTGACGGCGTGCCCGTAACCAGCGCCAGCTTATACTGTTTCTTTTTCAGGCATATCAACAGTTCATAAACACCGGAAAAAATAAATCGTTTAAAATTCTTCTTAAATATCTTCTGGCGGGATTCAAAAATTTTCAACAGGGTTTTCCGGTTCGGATCAATACCCTCGCGTTTCAAAAGCCCAATTAAAGTCTTATCCCACCTCTCGCCCTCTTTTGAATAGACATCAAAACAACTAACTCTGACTCCCCACGGCCTCAACGCTTCGTACCAGGCAATGAAATGATACGGCATGGAATCAACAATCACACCATCCATGTCAAAAATTATTGCCCGGGGGGCAGAATGAAGTTTTTTCATAACACCAGGATCTCACCGCTGCAGAGTCAAAAAATCAGCGAGGTTATTACCAAGTATATTTTCTTTGTCCGCGATACCTAAAGGAAGTTCTCTCACAACCTGAATAGACTCCCGGACATTCTGCTTCGCGGGCCAATCACTGCCCCAGAAAATATGAGAAGCGCCAAGAGCTTCCAGCGCCACCTGAAAGTTCGCGGGCAGCGTATCCCCGCTTGTTTCAACATAAATATTTTTAAGGAGCGCACTGGGCGGTATTTTAAGATCTTTCACAAAATTAATCCCCCTGAGCATTTCGTATGTGGCGTCAAAACGATTAAACAAAGAACATATCCCTCCGCCGAAATTTGAAAAGATAAAATGCACATCCGAGTACTCCATCAATACTCCCGACATCATAAGTTTTCCGATACAGATAGCGGTATCGAAAATATATTCCACGACAGGCGTCAACAGCGGATCCTGAACGCGGTCATATCCAATCGGATTAACGATCTGCGGATGGATAAAAATAGGGATATTATAATCCTGGGCGTTCTTATATACTTTTTCAAACATCGGATCGTCAAGATACAGTCCATCATAACTTGTTGCCAACGATACGGCGGTAAACCCGAGTTCATCAATCGCCCGGATTAATTCATCAATGATATCGGAAGCTTTTCCTACAGGCAGAATGGCAGCTCCGATAAAACGGTCCGGGTACCTTTTTAAAATTTCGGAAACATTATCATTATAAATACGGGATAGCTCTTTTAATCCGCCTAATTTAAGATGCGCGTCCGACGTCGGATAGGTTAAAACCGCCTTATCAATGCCGGTCTCATCCATCATTTTCAGTTGATTTTCTATATTCCCCCATGATTGAGAATAAAAATGGGCGTTTGTGATTATTTGTTCCGGTAACCAATGCGAATGGCAGTCGATAATCATTTTTTTCCTCCTATGATTGGCTCCTGTTCCCGTCGATCTTCCAAAATCCGCCTAACCGTCTCCTGATGATACGCGTTCCTGATCCGATCAAATTCCTGTTTGCCGAACATTTTAACGATCGTTTTTTCAATCGCGTTCAATTTCACATCGAGAAAAAGAAACTCGGGATTTATTTTTTTCCCCTTGTATTTAAGCTTCAAACACGCATTCTCTTTTTCAGCGATATATGCCCTTAAGCTATTGACGTATTTTTCAAAAGCCTTTTTTTCCGCGGGCAGATATGCTTCTTTCAAGCCCTGTTCAATTGTCCGTAAAATATATTCATCAAGTTCAATCTGGGTAAATTTACGCTCATACCGGTCAAACGCTTCCTTCGTTGTTTTATAGAGCCATATCAAATAACGGAATTGCAGATTTTTTTCGTCTCTTTGGTCCATGTCAGCTCCTATTCAGCCCGTAATCTTTATGAGCCATACCCTGGGTCGGCTATTTACCAGGATGAACTTGTTTAAACGGAATAACCGGCGCTGTCCACGGAGTCTGCTGATTGATAACCGCTATCTCCAAAGGGCACACGTTTGCCGGAACAGTCAGTGCAAAGCGGACCGCGTTTTCAATCGCCTCTGTACTCATAAGACGTGATGTTTCCGCGGTAATTTCCTTTAATTTTCCGGTTAGATCCGTGTCCGTCACACCGGGTAATATCGAGGTTATTTTAATCCCGTGATCCCGCATTTCCCAGAATAAACCTTTTGAAAACGCACGAAGGCCGACTTTAAGAGAACTATAAACAAGGAAATTTCTCGGCAAGGGATCGCATAAAGTCGAACCCGACACCATATTAATAATCGCCCCTGATTTATTCTTTATCATATCATTGATTACCAAACGAATCAACCGGATATATCCCAAATAATTCGTATGCACCAGGCTTTCAAAATCATCGAACGGCTGTTTTTCAAAGGGATACTGGCTGGAAACCCCCGCGTTGTTAATTAAAATATCAATCCCGCCAAAAGAATCTTTTGCTTTATTCACTAAATTTTCCAGATCGCTTAATTTTGTCACATCAGTGGGAACCGGAACAACCTTTACCTTGAACTTTTTCGCAAGCTCTTCCGCTGTCTCGCGAAGAGGCCCTTCTGTCCTCGCGGCAATCACGAGATTCCCGCCCAAATCCGCAACAACCGACGCAAGAGATTTCCCAATACCCCTGCTTGCCCCGGTGACTATCGCTGTTTTTCCTTTCAGACTTTTCATATCCTTGCCTCCTTAATGAACAGACAACTTACGGAACGAACACAGTGAGTGAGCGTAAGTTGTAGTCCGCCTTTCTGGCGGACGTCTGTGAATTAACTCCGGTAAGTTACAAGTAGATTTCGGAAGAAATCTACGCAGTGCTTAACGAACGGAGTAGTTTATTCCTTAATGAACACGTGACTTATGGAGCGAACAAGGTGAGCGAACATAAGTCACTGTGTGCCTGCCTGCCGGCAGGCAGGAATTAACCCCGAAGCCTCCCCACTTCCGAAGTGGAAGAAAAAGCTACAGATAAATATTTCCGTGCCATAACAGCCAAAAGAATCAAACCCCATCCAAACATCATGAATCCAAGGTTAAAATTTTTCTGCATAAAAATACCGCTCAACAAAGCTCCGGCACCCCCCGCTATAAATCTGACGCCGCTATTCAAACTCGCCGCTTCATTAACAAATTCTTTAGGAAGATCGGTAAGTATTGTCGTTAATCCGACGTGATTAAAAGTCCAGCCAATCCCCCAAACTATCATAACCAATGCCAAAAGCGATACGGGAAGTTTAAAAGCCACTATAGAAAAAATACTGATAATCATCAATGCGATACCCGCTTCCACCGTCTTTATCCTTCCTGAGATATCCGAAAGCCATCCTCCGACCGCTTCACCAAAGATACCGCTCAGGCTGGTTAACGTGATCAGCATACTGATAGCAACCTGTTTCAAACCGCATACTTCCGAAAAATATACTCCAAGCCATTGCTGAATACCGTGATAAAAAAAACTTATAAGAAAAATATACGAAAAGACTGAAATTATCCGCCTGTCTCTCAGAGCAGACGAGTATCGTACCACGGTGCCCGACCGCACCGGCTTAAACGACGGCAGAAAAAAATACATTCCTATCAACACACAAAACCCGGCAATTGAAGGAATGAAAAAAATCGCCCTCCAGGGAAGTATCCCGCTTAAAAACAAACCTATGAGCGACGCGGCAAATGTCGAACCGAAAAACAGCCCAACGAGTTTTCCCCGGTTCTTCTCGTCCGCCGCGTGAGAAATCAATATAAGAATCAACGGGATGACCGATGCCCCGAAGATACCCATAAAAAAACGGGCGGCATATAACTCTCCCAGTGAACGAGCCAGTCCCGCGCCGAGATTCGCCAGTGAAAAAAGCGCAAAACAAATCAATTCAATTTTTTTTGCATCAAAGATTCTGACCAGAGGGCCATACGCGAGCGCCGCGATACCATACGGGATCATGTAAAGCCATATAATTTTACCGGTTATGAACTGATCAACGCCGAAATCCCCGGCAATGGAAGGAATTAAAGCCGATGCCGCCGCGACGTTGAAAGAAAGCAATGCGCCTTCAAGACATAAAATCACAAAAACTATTTTTTTCACGGTTATTGTCTATGAGCGGCAGCCGCTTCCCGTTCAATAACATCCTTAAAAATAATAAGATTTTCTTTTGAATGTTTGTTTATAAACCCTTCCACCTGCTCATCGGAAAACTTCGCTTTATCATCCATTTCAAAATGCTGGATCCAGGTTAACTCTATACCGCCGGGTTTAAAAATATATAACCAGATAATTTTCATATACTTAAAAGGAAACAGGGGGTCTTCTCTTTCCGCGTACGCGAAATTTTTATCTTTAAACAAGAGCCTCCATGACTTCCATGATTTTCCTTCATCATCAGTAAGGCGGAACGTTATTTTATTGCCGTTTTTTTCAAGGACCTCTGCTTTTTGATATTCGTGACCGAACAATTGAGTCCATCGGGAAATATCGTTTGAAATATCAAAGATCATATCATAGGGGGCGTTGATAAGAATTGAATTACATGTGTGTCCCATGCGCTTCTCCTTA
>JAQUMS010000033.1 GCA_028717985.1 Candidatus Omnitrophota bacterium | reverse complement strand
AGCACCCGCAGATCGGCGGAGATATTATTCGTCCGATACAATATTTCCATAAGATAATTCCGATTATGCTGTATCATCACGAACGCTGGGATAGTAAGGGATATCCGAACGGGTTAAAAGGAGAAGAAATCCCCGTGGGCGCTCGTATTGTTTGCATGGCAGACGTGTATCAGGCTTTGACTTCCGACAGGCCTTATCGGAAAGCTTTGCCTAAAGAAAAAGCCCTGCAGATCATCAGGGAAGGGGCCGGAACAATGTTTGATCCCAGTATCGTGAATGTTTTTTTAAAAATTGTCGAAAAGGAAAGAAAATAAAAGTGTTTGTTCATATTCGAGTATCGTGGATCAATGGTTAATCATGGAGGGATTATGAGACTATTGGGTTTGGTGGTGATGGCGGCGGTATTTTTAAGCTCTAATTGTTTTGCTCAGGAAAAAAAAGGGTTGTTGATCGATAATTTTGAAGGTGCGATTACCGGTGGTCCGGAAGGCACGGTTGATTACGGCACCGGCGGTGATTCAAAAGTCGAAGTCAGCGCTGGTACCGACCAGGTTCATTCCGGCAAACAGTCTTTGAAGATCGTATATACAGCCGCTCCCGGCGGTTATATGTGGATTGCGCGTGGTTTTGGTTTGGACTCGAAAAATACCCAATGGCTGGTAAAGACGGAAGATATAGATTGGAAGAAATACAGCGGAATAGCATTATACATGTACGGAACTAATTCCGGCACTACAATCGCGTTTGACCTGAAAGACGCGAATAATGAAATATGGCGCAGTTATATAACCGATGATTTTACCGGCTGGAAGCAGGTAATCCTTCCTTTCGTGGAATTCTTTGCGCGTAATGATTGGCAGCCGGATAACGCGGATAAGAATTCTGTCATGGATTTCCCGATTAAAAGTTACCAATTTGAACCGAAGCCTGAAGCGCAAGGCACAGTGTATTTTGATGATATCGAATTGATTTCCCAATAATTGCGGCTTACAGAAATCACGTACTACTTTTTTTCAGGTAAACAGGGACACAGCGTGTCGATCGAAAAGGATATGAATCTGCATGATGCGGGTATATCCTGTCGGGAGAATAGGTTGTGTCCCTGTTTCACAAAATAATGCTGAAATCGGTTTTATATAATCTTGCTACGGATACGCTTAACGGATTTTTTCCGGGGGCGGCAAAATTCGTGTTGTTAGTGGCTTCTTTTTTGTACGGATTAGGTATTCGGGTAATTCGCCTGTTTCGCCTTTTTTCACGTAAACGGCTCCCGTGCGCTGTGGTTAGTATCGGGAATATTACTCTCGGAGGAACGGGTAAGACCCTGATTGTGGAATACGTCGCCCGGTATTTACAATCACAGGGTAAGAGCGTTGCAGTGCTCAGCAGGGGGTATAAACGAACCAGTGCCGGCACTGTCGTATCAGGCGTAGAAAATGGTCCCATTGTTTCCTGTTTGGATATAGGGGATGAACCGTACATGCTGGCGAAAAAATTACGCGGTATTCCGGTTTTGGTTGACGGGAACCGTATCCGGGCGGCATACATGGCGCACGGGATGTATGCGGCGGATACCGTTGTTTTTGATGATGGTTTTCAGCAGTGGGGCATATACAAGGACTTGGAGATTGTTGCTCTCAATTCCGAAAAGCCTTTCGGCAATATGTATATGATTCCCCGCGGGATTTTGCGCGAACCTGTTTCGTCTTTGCGCAGGGCTGATATTTTTATTATCACAAAGGTTTCACCGGAGAGGAAGACGGAATCCCTGAGGAAAGTTTTATCTTCCTTGAATCCTTCAGCGGAAATCGTTGAATCCGACCATGTTCCGGAAGCGATATTCCGCTTTGGAAACTGCGAAGATTGTCTTTCATTGGATTCTCTGAGGGGGAAGTCAGCTGTTATTTTTTCCGGTATCGGGGACCCGGCTTCGTTTGATGCTTTGTTAACGCGGCTTGGCCTTCGGATCGCAAAATCTTTTTTATTTGACGACCACCATCAGTATACACGGGAGGACCTGCGGCATAGTATTGAAAATGCCCGGAAATTGAGGGCGGATTATGTGGTGACTACTGAAAAAGACGCCGTGCGGCTTTCAGCTTTGCCTGAAGATGAGACACGCGGGATATGGGTTCTTCGCATAAAATTAAACATACATACTAATGAAGAAGGATTACATCGTAGATTACGCCGGTTACACGCTGATTAAGATTTTTGGTCCGGTCATGAGGCTGATGCCGCGGGAATGCGCGTATTGGGTCGGACGGATGGTCGGCGGTTTTTTTTATTTTTTCGACGGCAGACACCGTGCCCGGGTTTTTGCCCATTTGACGATTGCCGTCGGGAATACGTATTCTCCTTCAGAAATCAAATGTTTCACAAAAAAATTTTTCAGGGCGTATGGGCAGAACGCCGTTGATTTATTCCTGATTCCTCGTATAACACCGGAGTATATTAAACGTTTTGTTACTATAGAAGGGATGGAGTATATTCACCAGGCGTTTAAAAAAGGTACGGGGGTAATTTTTGCCGGCGTACATGAAGGAAGCTGGGAGCTTTCCAATATTATCAGCGCGAATTTGGGATTTCCTTATTGTATTTTTGTGCGCGAACAGCGATATCCGAAATTAAACAGTTTGCTGGCGGAATATCGCAGCCAGCGGGGATGTGTGGTTATTAAACGGGGAGGAGCCCGGGAACTGGTTCAGATAATTAAAACAAACCGTTCTTTCGGCATCAGTATTGATCAGGGCGGCGCAAGCGGCATACGGATTAAATTTTTCGGTAAAGAGGCATCTTTGTCCTCCGGCGCGGTTAAAATTGCCCTGAAATACGGCGCGGTTATCCTGCCTGTTTTTTGCATGCGCACCCACGGCCCCCGTATCACGTATTTTATCAATCCTCCGTTAGAAATTAAGAATACCGGGGCTGATGACGCTGATGTTGTCCGGAATCTTCAAAAGCTGGCTTTTTTGTTTGAACGCTGCATTGTTAAATATCCCCATGAATATTTGTGGACGTATAAGGTTTGGAAATACGGTACGGAAAGAGAGATCGTCATTCTTAACGACGGAAAAACCGGACATCTCCGGCAGTCTCAGTCGTTTGCGGCGATCGCATCGGAAGTTTTTGCGTCTAAGGGATTTAAACCCAGAATCATGAGTGTTCCTGTTTCCTGGAAAAGCCCGCGGCATAAAAAAGTATTCATGATCAGTCTTGTCCTGGGGATTCGTTCTTCTTTGCGTGCTGCCTGGTTGCTGGAGTATTGCCTTGATAAAGAGACATTTTCCCGGTTACGGGGACTTCAACCTGATTGTGTCGTTTCCTGCGGTTCTTCGGTGGCAGGCCTTAATGTTTTTCTTTCACGCGATACCGGCGCGAAATCGTTTGCGATTATGCGTCCGCCTTGGTATATAGGGCTGAAAAACTTTAATTTAGTGGTAATGCCCAGGCATGATAATCCTCCCCGTTCGGGCCGCGTTGTCACTGTTGAAGGCGCCCTTAACCTTGTTGATGAGAAATACCTTCGGGAGCAGAGTATCCTGTTGCGGAGGGACATCCGGTTGACTAAAAATTTCATTATCGGCCTGTTGATCGGAGGGGACGCGGGGCAGTTTGTTCTCGATAAAGAAATCGTTTGTGTGGTTATAGAAGAAATTAAAAAAATACTTGAAAGGTATGACGGTGAAGTATTAGTAACGACGTCCCGCCGTACATCTGCGGAGGTCGAACAGGTTATAAAAAAAGAATTACACGCATATTCGCGCTGTTCTTTGTCCGTGATTGCGAATGAATATAATAATTCCGCGGCCATGGGAGGGATTTTAGGTTTGAGTTCCATTCTTATCGTCAGTCCGGAAAGTATCTCGATGGTTTCGGAGGCGGTGAGCAGCGGAAAGCCCGTGATTGTATTTAATGCGCCGGCCGTGAGGGCACGCCATAAAAGGTTTCTTGAGAATCTGGCGGAAAAAAACTATCTGTGTCTTGCCGACGCTGAAAAACTTGAAGATACTGTCAGGTCTATCATTGACCGACGGTATTCACCCGGGGTATTACCGGATCGCGCACGAGTTCACGAGGAATTGAAAAAGATTATGTAATGCTACAACGCGAGGAGCTTAAAAGAGATATGAATATTCTTCAGATTTTACCGGAACTTAATGTGGGGGGGGTTGAAACGGGGACGCTTGATTTATCCAAATCGTTTGTGCGTCTTGGACATAAAGCGGTTGTTATTTCTGCCGGCGGAGAATTAGTGAAAGACCTTGAATCTCTGGGCGCAGTCCATTATCAGCTTCCCGTTGATAAAAAATCAATTTGGAATATTATCCGGATGGTTCCTTTAGTGGAGGAAATTATCCGGAAAGAAAATATTGATATAGTGCATGCCCGGTCACGTGCTCCCGCCTGGATAGCGTATTGGGCTTGCCGGAGGACAAAACGCGTATTTATTACAACATGCCATGGATATTATTCCCGGCATTTATTCAGTGCCGTTATGGGGTGGGGGAAGAGGGTCATTGTTCCCAGTAATGTAATTGGCCATCATATGACGTCTCATTTTGGGGTCCCTCATGACAGGATCCGTTTAATTCCCCGGAGCGTAGATCTTGAGAAGTTTTCCGAAGGGGGGAGGGCCCATGAAAAGAAGAATGTGTTTAACGTCGGCATTATCGGGAGGATTACTCCGATTAAAGGCCACATTGATTTTATTAAAGGTATGGCGAAAGTTCTTAAAGCGATACCGTCGCTTAAAATCTGGATCGTTGGAGATGCGCCTGAGTCAAAGGGCGGTTATAAAGAAGAAATTGTTCTGCTGGTGAAGAAGCTTGGCATATGGAAACATACGGAGTTCCTTGGGACGCAGAAAGATATTCCTTCTATTTTAAAACATCTGGATGTGGTGGTGTTAAGTACAGTAACTCATGAGGCGTTTGGCCGCGTGGTCGTGGAAGCTCAGGCCAGCGGGGTTCCCGTCGTGGCTACGTCCGTGGGTGGAGTGGTTGATATTATTGAAGATAAAAAAACCGGGTTATTGGTCCCTCCGTTTGATCCGGATGCGATCGCCGAGGCTGTGATTGCTTTATACCGTGATCCGGCGTTCGCCGCGACTCTTGCCGGTAACGCCGGCATAAAGGTGAAAGATTTATATTCCCTGGATGCAATGGCCTCGAAAACACTCGGTGTTTACAGCGAAGCGCTGAATCACAAAAAAATACTGATTATCAAGATTAGTTCACTCGGAGATATAATTCTTTCAACGGCGGCGATCAAGGCTATCAGGGAACAATTCCCCGCGGTGCCATCCGGCGGAAAGAATGGCTCACGGTATACTCTCAGCGTTCTTGTCGGTGAAGAATCCCGCGATCTTTTACTGACCTGTCCGTATATTGATGAGTTGATTGTGTGTAATTTTAAAAATAAGGATAAGGGGCTTTTGGGCATGCTTAAATTAACGGCGAAACTGAGAAAACAGAATTATGATATTGTTATCGACCTGCAAAACAGCAGGAGAAGTCATTCTATAGCGTATTTAACACTGGCTCCGGACAGGTATGGGTATGACAATAAAAAATTTTCATTTTTGCTTAATCACCGGGTAAAAGATGATTCTGTCCCCGTTGATCCGGTACGGCACCAGTTTAAAATCCTGGAAGATTTAGGCATCCGGTATTCAAACCCGCACCTTGAATTATGGCCTACGCCTCAGGACGAGGAATATGTCCGGAATTTGTTGTCTTCGGCGTGGATCGGCCCGCAGCAAAAGTTGATCGGCGTGAACATCAGCGCGAGCCGTAGATGGTCGAGCAAAATGTGGCCGTTGGAGCATTGTGCTGTTTTATGCGAAGAACTTGCCAAACGGGACATGAGGATTGTGGTGACCGGCGCTTCAATTGATATTCCTTTAGCGCAATCATTAGTAAACAGGGTGGGGCAATCAAAGATAATAAATCTTTGCGGGAAAACAACAATCAATCAACTTGCGTGCCTTATCAGGCAATGCGCCGTGTATATTTCCGGCGATTCCGCCCCTCTCCATGTCGCGGCGAGCATGGATGTCCCGTTTATTGCTTTATTCGGACCGACCGACTCCCGTCGTCATGTGCCTCCTGCGCGGCGGTATCGTGTTATTAAGAAAGATATGAGTTGCGGCCCGTGTTATAAATCGAAATGCCGGCAGGCGGATTGCATGAGAAATATTTCTCCTGCGGAAGTTTTGAAAGCTGTTGAGTCATTGTTGTCTCAGTCAAATGGATGATTCAATCGGGAGACGTATGAATATCTTATTTATTTCAACGCATCTGAATACCGGAGGTATAACCAGTTACCTTTTGACTTTGGGAAAAGGGTTAAGGGCCCGCGGCCACAGGGTATACGCGGCCAGCAGCGGAGGGGAACGCGTCCAAAAGTTTGAAGAGGCCGGGATACCCGTTGTGCGGGTGCCTATTAATACAAAATCAGAAGCTAATTTTTTAAAAATTTTCGCTACGGTACGTATATTAAAACGGTTTATACGCGATAATAATATCCATCTTGTGCATTCCCATACGCGGGTTACGCAAGTCGCGGGGTATTTTTTGCACAGGTTGTGCCGTATCTCTCATGTGTCTACCTGTCATGGTTTTTTTAGGGTCCGCCTGTTCCGCAGGATTTTCCCTTGTTGGGGGAATAGAGTTATTGCTATAAGCGAACCGGTACGGCAGCATCTCATCCGTGATTTTGGCATATCCCCGGAAAGTATCGCGCTTATTTATAACGGGATCGACATAAACAGATTTTCAGCTGTACGTGAAAAAAAGGACACGGGAATTATAAAAAAGCAGATGGGGGTACTTCCCGGACCTGTGGTAGGGATTATTGCCCGTCTTTCGGATGTAAAAGGGCACGTATATTTGATTGAAGCGATGAAGCGTGTTTCCGATACCGTTCCCAACGCCCGCTTGTTGATTATAGGGGACGGAAAAATGAAAAAGAGGCTGGTTGAAAAAGTACAGGCTTTAAGGATGGAATCTTCGGTTTATTTTATCCCTGAGGTAGAGGATACCGCGGAGGCTTTAGCGGCGATGGATGTTTTCGTTATGCCTTCGCTTCAGGAAGGGTTGGGTCTTGGATTGATGGAGGCGATGGCCGCGGGACTTCCGGTTATAGGTTCTGATGTGGGGGGGATTCGCAGCCTGATTATCCGGGAAAAAACCGGAATACTGGTGGAACCCGGAAACCCCGTGAGTATTGCGTCGGCGATAACAGACGTATTGACCGATACTTTGAAAGCCGAAATGCTGGGGAAAAACGCCCGGAAGTTTATTCAGTCAAATTTCAACTCGGAAACAATGGTTACACATACGGAAAAACTTTATGCTTCCCTTCTCTAAATCAGAACGTATCCTGATTTTTAATGTTAATTGGCTTGGCGACGTTCTTTTTTCAACCGCCGTGATCAGAAATCTTCGTTATAATTTTCCGGACGCGTTTATCGCCTGCATTATTCCTTCCCGCTGTTATTCCGTACTCGAGGGGAACCCGTATTTGAACGAAATTATCATCTTCGATGAAAAAACCACTCACCGGAGTATCGGAGATAAAATACGTTTCGTCAGAATGCTGAGAACAAAACGGTTTGACCGGGTATTTTTATTGCATCGTTCTCTGACCAGGGTTTTTCTGTGTTGGCTTGCCGGGATCCGGGTGAGAACAGGCTACGATACGTTTAGAAGCAGTTTGTTGCTGACGAATAAAATCCCGCTTGTTCCCTGCACGTCGGTCCATCGGATCGATTATTATCTCGGGATTATTAAAGGAGCCGGCCTTGATATTAAAGATTCCTTTACCGATTTTTTTGTTTCTCAAAAGGATACGGAATTCGCGGCGCAGTTTTTAAAGAAAAATTCCATTTCCGGAAATGATTTTGTGGTCGGCATCAATGCCGGCGGTAATTGGATGCCGAAACGCTGGCCGCCCGACCGCTTTGCGAAACTCGCGGACACCCTGATAGAAAAATTTTCCGCGCGTGTCGTTATTACCGGCGGCCCTGAGGATACAAAGTTGGCTGATACTATTGTTTCGGCGATGAAACATAAACCGGTTATATGCTGTGGTTTTTTATCCCTTAAACAATTTGGAGGTTTGAGTACACTGACGCATGTGTTTATCAGTGCGGACAGCGGTCCTCTTCATATTGCTTCCGCATCTGGCGCCAAAAATATTATAGCGTTGTTCGGGCCTACAGATCCGTCGGTTACCGGGCCTCGTTCAACCTGCGGCGTAACTGTTATCTTCAAAGAAACTGAGTGCGCTATACCCTGTTATAATGTTGAGTGTTCCGATAACCGGTGTATGAAGGCGATTACGCCTGAAGATGTAGTGCGGGAAGTGGAGAAAGTATATACTGTATGGCGTCAGGGCGTAAAGGTATTACGGCCCCGGCAGTAACGCCTTTTAATCCACATGATTTTACGCGGAAACGCGCGTGTGTTTAAACTATGCCGGCATTGCCGCGGCGATGTTCCCTGGATATGATAGCAGACAAAATATTATTCATAACGTTAAGCAATATCGGGGATGTTATTTTAACGCTCCCGGTTTTTGATT
>JAQUMS010000032.1 GCA_028717985.1 Candidatus Omnitrophota bacterium | reverse complement strand
TATCAGGAATTTCAGTATTTTTCTCATCCATAGTGCTGAAGGGGTAATAAATGACCCCTTCTGTCCGTTGACCATAACATCATCGGACTGGAACAGTGCGCTGACGGGTTTAGTGAAAGTCGGATCAGCGGTAATTTCTTTTCCGTTCTTAGTCCCGTACATAATAACGAAGTTACCTTTCTGACCGCCATAGGTTTCTTTATCGGACTGGAAGAACGCAGAAGCAACATTAGTAAAGGTAACATCGGGAACAGTTTCACCGGTAACCGCGTCTTTGGTCCCGAATACCGCGATTGTTGAGCCCTTATGCCCGGCTACTGTTTCTTCATTTGACTGGAATAATGTACTAACCGCGTTGGTAAAGGTCGGATCGGCAACTTCTTCATTCTTTTCATTTGTTACACCATAGGTAATAACAAAATTACCGGTCTTTCCATTATATGTTTCTTCGTTGGACTGGAACATTGATGCCGCAACATTGGTGAACGTGGCATCAGGAGTGACATTTCCGGTGACCGCATCTTTAGTCCCGAACACTGCAACATATGAACCTTTGTGTCCGGCTACTGCCATCTCATTGGACTGGAATACTGTTCCGGCTACTGTGGTGAAAGTCGGATCGGCAACGGTTTCCGTCCCCTTCTTGGTTCCGTAGGTGATTACGAAATTGCCTGTCTTACCGTTATATGTTTCTTCATTGGACTGGAACATTGAAGCCGCAACATTCTTAAATGTAGTATCCGGTGTTATATTCCCGGTCACGGCGTCTTTAGTACCGAATACCGCCACATATGAGCCTTTGTGCCCGGCTACTGCCATTTCATTAGACTGGAATACTGTTCCGGCTACTTTAGTGAAGGTCGAATCGGCAACAGTTTTAGTTCCCTGCTTTTCGCCGTAGGTGATTACAAAGTTGCCTTTCTTTCCATTATATGTTTCTTCGTTGGATTGGAACATTGATGCCGCGACATTGGTGAATGTAGCATCAGGCGTAACATTTCCGGTAATTTCATCTTTGGTCCCGAATACCGCCACGTATGAACCTTTATGCCCGGCTACTGTCTCTTCGTTGGACTGGAATACACTGCTGGAAACTTTGCTGAAAGTAGGATCGGCAATCGTTTCAGTTCCCTGTTTCTCACCAAAGGTGATTACGAAATTCCCGGTCTTACCATTATATGTTTCTTCGTTAGACTGGAACATTGATGCGGCGACATTGGTAAACGTAGCATCAGGCGTAACATTTCCGGTAACCGCGTCCTTGGCCCCGAATACCGCTACATATGAACCTTTGTGTCCAGCTACGGCCATTTCATTGGACTGGAATACTGTTCCGGCTACTTTGGTGAAACTTGAATCAGCAACAGTCTCAGTCCCTTTTTTGGTTCCATAGGTAATTACGAAGTTTCCTGTTTTCCCGTTATATGTTTCTTCATTGGACTGGAACATGGTAGAAGCAAGGCTTCTAAAATTTGTATCGGGAGTTACTGTATTATCCGCGTTCTTGGTACCGAATACTGCCACATATGAGCCTTTATGCCCGGATACTGCCATTTCATTAGACTGGAATACTGTTCCGGCTACTGTGGTGAAAGTCGGATCGGCAATAGTTTCAGTCCCCTGCTTTTCGCCATACGTAATAACAAAGTTGCCTTTCTTTCCACTATATGTTTCTTCATTGGACTGGAACATTGATGCGGCAACGTTGGTAAACGTAGTATCGGGTGTAACATTACCGGTAATTTCATCTTTAGTTCCGAATACTACCACGTATGAACCTTTATGTCCGGCTACGGTTTCTTCCGAAGACTGAAATACACTATTAACAGCAGTAGAAAACGTCTGATCAGTATAACTAATAACAAAATTACCGGTCTTTCCGTTATATGTTTCTTCGTTGGATTGGAACATCGAAGCGGCGACATTGGTAAACGTGGCATCAGGTGTTACAGCTCCGGTAATCGCGTCCTTGGTCCCGAATACCGCCACATACGAGCCTTTATGCCCGGCCACTGTCATTTCATTGGACTGGAATACGGTACTGGTAGCGGTAGTAAATGTCTGGTCAGTATAGCTGATAATAAAGTTCCCGGTTTTACCGCCTAATGTTTCTTCGTTGGACTGGAACATCGATGCCGCAACATTAGTGAATGTCGCATCAGGTGTTACAGCTCCGGTCACCGCATCTTTGGTCCCGAACACTGCCACGTATGAACCTTTGTGCCCGGCCACTGTCTCTTCATTAGATTGGAATACGGTTCCGGTTACTGTGGCAAATGACGCATCAGAATAGTTAATAACAAAATTACCTTGTTTCCCATTATATGTCTCTTCGTTGGACTGGAACATCGATGCCGCAACATTGGTGAACGTGGCATCAGGAGTAACATTACCGGTAATTTCATCTTTGGTCCCGAATACTACCATATAAGAACCTTTATGACCGGCTACTGTCTCTTCGTTAGACTGGAATACACTGCTGGAAACTTTGGTAAAGGTCGGATCAGCAACAATCTCTGTTCCCTGCTTTTCGCCAAAGGTAATTACGAAATTACCTGTCTTACCATTATATGTTTCTTCGTTAGACTGGAACATCGAAGCGGCAACATTGGTGAACGTTGCATCGGGTGTAACATTGCCGGTCACCGCATCTTTGGTCCCGAATACTGCCATATAAGAACCTTTATGACCGGCTACGGCCATTTCATTGGACTGGAATACTGTGCTGGTAGCGGTAGTAAATGTCTGGTCAGTATAGCTAATAACGAAATTACCGGTCTTTCCGTTATAGGTCTCTTCGTTAGACTGGAACATCGAAGCGGCAACATTAGTGAACGTTGCATCAGGTGTTACAGCTCCGGTCACCGCGTCTTTGGTCCCGAATACTGCCATATATGAACCTTTGTGCCCGGCTACGGTTTCTTCATTAGACTGAAACACTGTTCCGGTTATAGCAGAAAATGTCTGATCGGCATAACTAATAACAAAATTTCCTGTTTTTCCGTTATATGTTTCTTCGTTGGACTGGAACATCGATGAGGCAACATTGGTAAACGTCGCGTCAGGCGTTACATTGCCGGTTACCGCATCTTTGGTCCCGAATACTACCATATAAGAACCTTTATGACCGGCTACTGTCTCTTCATTAGACTGAAACACACTGCTGGAAACTTTGGTAAAGGTCGGGTCGGCAACAATCTCTGTTCCCTGTTTTTCACCAAAGGTAATTACGAAATTACCGGTCTTACCGTTATAGGTCTCTTCGTTAGACTGGAACATCGAAGCGGCAACATTGGTGAACGTAGCATCGGGTGTAACATTGCCGGTCACCGCATCTTTGGTTCCGAATACAGCAATATACGAACCTTTATGCCCTTCGACCACGACTTGATTGGATTGGAATGACGTTCCGGCTATCGCGTTGAATGTGGGATCAGGAGTAATTTCACTGTTTTCTTCTTTCGTCCCATAGTTAATGATATACGTACCTTTCTGGCCGCCATAGGTTTCTTCTTTAGATTGGAACATTGTGGAAGCAACATTCTGGAACGTAGTATCAGGTATTATATTATTCTGAGAATCCTTGGTGCCGAATGTAGCGATATAAGAACCCACATGGCCGTTTACCGTAACTTCGGCTGATTGAAAAGCGCTGTTGATGACATTCGTAAAAGTAGGATCGGCAACAATTGATTCACCGTCTTTATTGCCGTAGGTAATAATAAAATTCCCTTTCTGACCGTTATAGGTCTGTTCATTGGACAAGAAAATAGTGGAATCAACGTTCGCCGGATCAGTATCCACTGTCGCGATAGTAGTATCCACATTCTTAAAACTGGCGACATATTTTCCTTCAATACCGCCTTCAACTCCGGGAATATACGCGCGGACTTCATTATTAATTCCCAGGATGCCGCTGTACGGTTCCATCGCTCCGTCAGCGGTAATCCGTAAAATGCCTTCGGTAATATCGGTCCCTTTCAATGTCCCTTCATACGCCTTGAAATAATTTTCTCCGTCCCTGGTAAAGCTGACACCCGCGTTCAAAGCGATAACACTGTTCTTGCCGAACGGTTCCAATTTTCCGTCAACAATGGCAATCGACTGTTTCATGCCGGTAACGGTGTCGATTTTCGAAGCATCAACGTTCATTGAGGTATACAGGGTATCGCCGTCAATTTTCTGGCCGGTAACGGTATAGTAGCTGGATTGTTCAACCTGTTTGCTTTCGGAAGAACTCCCCTTTAACGGCGTCATATGCACGACATCGCCGGAAGAGATCACTCCGGTCATTTTACCGGTGCTGTCAACATTCAAAGTAGCTTCCGCGACTTTCCACTGATTTTCTCCGGGCACGCGGCTGTAAATAAGCGCCTGGCCGTCGGTAATTCCCTGGAAAGTCGAAGTAAGCTGATCGCCTTCCCTGGCTATTTTCTGAACATACGGTTCCTGAGTTACCGCGAAACCGTTCACGCCGTCAATAGGAAGCATATTCCCGGTTTTATACCCGTCAATAATATTAAAATTCTTATCGTAGTTGTAGCCGTAATCTTCAGGTATGGATAAAGATAAAGACGCGTCGTTAATAGAATACATGCTCTTGCCGTTCAACTGGGCGCCGCTGAAACATCCGGATGTACTGTCAAAGTTATAATTAACTTTTTCCTGCAATTGCTGGAGGGCGTTTCCAGCCTGAGTAGTTGCGGTTCCCTGCCCGGAAATAGTCAAGCCGGTAAGCACGGTGTTTTCCTGCTGGCCTTTGAGGTCAAGCTGAGTGCTGTAGCTGACATCAAGGCTTTTTCCGGTATCCCTGAAATTCCCGTCTAATTTGACCATGCTGAAACCCATATACTGCAATGATCCTGTCCCGGTAGTTTTAGTCTGCTGAGCGCCGGTCTGGCACTGAGCTTGAGGAGCAGGGCCGTATTCAGGTGTGATGGTTCCGGTGAAACCGGTAGAAGTAGTGTATCCTAACGAATTACCACGTATCTGCGCGTCCACGATATCGGGCATAACTTCAGCGGCGAATTTGGAAGTTAACGGAACACCCGGCACAGACATCTGATTAGCACCGTCGGTAACAGTTAATTTAGCGATAGCCGCCTGGCCTTCGCTTACTTCCCATTTATGGTATTTTACCGCCGCTCCCTGGAACTGGTTGGCAGCATCAAACTGAGAATTCATTTCGATATTTAAACGGCCTTCACTGTCATACACACCCATGGAAACAGGATACTGGCTGTTCTTATCATCCTCGTAAACTGTTTTAGCCTGGAAGGTGTCATCCAGAGAAACTGCGGCATTCTGTTTTGCGGCAATGCCGAATTGTTTCATTGTATTGCTGCTTGAGCTCAATTCAATTCTTTCCGCGGGATTAGCCGTATTAAAACCGGTAAGTGTGGCGGAAACGCCTTTATCAAAAAGCTGATTGCCGGTAGAAGAAACGCTCTGAACTGAAACCGCGGTCTGGGAAGAGCGGACATTAACATCAGTAATCGCCGGGTTTGAACCAAAACTTACAACATTCTGAGGAGTCAGGCTGATACGGGTTCCAGACGCGGAAGATCCGGTGGTCGCCGGTTTATACCAGGAGTATTCCCTGTATCCTGCGGCAGGAGTAGAAACACCCATAATACCGCTCTGATACCCGAGATTATTGGCCATCAAAGAAAATGTCTTGGCCTGCTGAACCTGAGGCAGAGTTTGAACAAATGTTTTCGCCGCGCTGATATCGGAAATTTTATTGGTAGTCATCATCTTCTGAACATCCTGACGGCTATACGGATAATTATTAAAGGAAGCCGCAGTAGAAATAGTGCTGGAAGCAGTCGAAAGCGTGGAAGATTTCCCAGTGGCAATACTGCCTAAGAGAGCCAATCCGTTCTGCATGGTGTATGTTGTCTTAGCAGGTTGGACAGCGCTCTGAGAAGAAGAACGTGTTGAAAGCTGAACAGGAGCCTGTTTAGAAGAAGCGGCCTGCGAGGTAGAAGCCGAAGAAGACACAGCGCGGGAAGATGTTGTTGCCGGAGTTGAAGAAGACGCTGATGAAGACGCTGATCCGCTTGTCTTTGAAGTTGAAGTACTCGCCGGCTTAGAAGCACTGGTTGTTTTGCTCGAAGTAGCTGCAGGAGTTGATGTTTTAGAGCTGGAGGTAAAATTACTGGTAACACTGCCGATTAATGCGGCGGAATTAGAAGCCGCGCTTGATCCTGAACTGGAACCTGAGGAAGAGCCGGAACTTGAACCGGAGCCGGAGCCAAAACTTGCGGTTCCGCTCAGTGCCGTCATGTCCGATGACTTCAAAACTTCTCCATTGGTAATTGATTTATCCGCAGACACCAAAGCATCGCCGGTCCATAATTTATTGAAGTCTTCTTTGGAAACAACATTAGTACCTTTTAAAGAATCATTATACGTAACAGTATCAGCATCTACAGAAGTAACAGTCGCCCAATGATCGCCAACGGTATCGTTATCGGTATCAAGATGAACGATCATGCCTTTATCAACGTTTTCTTTGGAATTAAAATGCACGCCCTGGGTTTCAACTTTATAGTTATCGGAAAGGAAATTCTTGATATCGCCCATGGTGGTTTTACCGGTTGAATCCACATAATTTCCGGCTTTAAACTGGGCGTCGATATTTTTAATTCCAGCATCTCTGTCATTTGTTGTGGTCAATCCTAAAGAATTTAATAATTCGTATGTAGCCACGACACCGCAGGAAGCATCTCCATCAGCAGAAGCTCTTCCCGCTCTTTCCTTTAACTCATCAATGGTAAGAAGTTTAGCAGAAGTGGCGGTCGTATCGGACACGGTAAGAGTATTCTGGGAATTCGGCATTAAATAAGAAGACAATTCGGAAATGTCCCTGTTGCTTATCAAGCTCGTGCTATACGGTTCAGCTTCATTTCCTTCGGCATACGATTTGGAAGAGATATTAAACGTGTTATCTGCTTTATACGTGATGCTCTTTGTCTCAAAAGTGAATTCCTCTCCCTGCTGTTCAACAGTCCTCTGAACAACCGGACGCATACAAGCTGTGCAGGCGGAAGCAGGAACCAACGCGGCCCTGGCCCATTTTGAGGTATCCAGCTTTTCTGTTTTACCGTCATTGGAAACCTGGTATTCATTGCCGTTCTTACCGGTCAGGACAACTGAATGCCACAACCCGTTATCACCCTGGGTGAAAAGAACGCTGTTCACCGGAAGCTGGGATAAAGATTTATCATTACCGAATTCCACATATGAATATTTAAGGCCGTATCCGGACAACACTTTCTGCATATTTTCGATACGGGTCCCGGTGGCTTTGTTCGTATTAAGTTCTGTAGTCAAGACGCTTATCTGTTCCTGAGATGATGAACCTGAAACTTTATTTTGCTTGCCCGCGGCGCTCAAAAGAGAAAGCACGGAATACGCCGCGCAGTTATTTTCGGTGTTGGCGCCTACGGTGGAACCCGAAGATGTCCCGGCAAAAACTACGCCCTGGGAAGGATTGTTATCCTGGATCATAGGGTGTTGTTTGGAAAAATCAGGATCCGCGCTCAACTGGGCAACAGTTGCCTGATGGGCCTCTTCAAAACTTACCGTCCCATCTCCGTTTGCATCAGACCCGCCGCCGATAGAATTACTGGAAACCTGCACGGCCGGAGACTGCGCGCCGTTTGACGCGGGAGCAGAAGAAGACGAGGCAGATGAAGCGGCTAAAGCCGTCTTACGTACCTGTGCGGCATCATAATTCGCAGCACGCCCCTGAGAAACACATCCGTTTGCGTCGCATTTCAAACTTTCAAAATATACATCCGTAACCATTTTTGTATTTGGATCAAAGGTTAATGACCCCCAGAAACCGGTACTCTGAACGCTTGAGGCAAAAACATGAGCCGCCTGCGGGAATGCTTCGGCGACAGCATCGGCCAAATTACTATCCGCGCTGTTTCCACCAGTTTTAATCCCGTTTCCGCAACCGGTCAAAATAATAGTCCCATCGTTAATTAAAGAGGGGCTTATGGCTTTCATTTCTGCTATATCGCCTACATCTAAATCCGCGAGATCTGAAGAAACCTTTGAATAATCTCCGAACTGCAAATCTTTGGTACTGCCGTGTCCGCCGAAAACAATCACCGAAGCTTGTTGTGAAGCAGTGGCTTCTTTGATATGCTGGAACGCTTCGGTATCCGTGGCAACGCGATAATACATTACCCGATAGCCGTTGCTGACCAGACTACTGAACAATTCTTGATCGCCATCAAATGACTTATTGTGGTCGTTATCCGGATACACAACCACGGCAAGCGGCCTGCTGTCAACTTTGTCCAATAATCTATTCTGGGTAAGTTCCACGTAATTTTCGTCATAAAACCTGACTTTTGAATTCTGCATTTCCCTGTACGTGCCGACTTTAGAAGAACCCCATTCATTCATTGCATTGATTAAACCGCCGTCTGTCCATACCAAAACTTCCTGTTTCATACTCTTGGAATCTTTAGCTTCAAATTCTGTTATAGCCTGCTGGACATACGAAAGTTTATCCCCCCATGCCGACAAATCCGCATATTCTTTAGTAACCCCTTCCGGCAAAGAAGCCTTAGGAGCAATCTTATATCCATCCTTGGCATTGCCGCTGACAACACCGGC
>JAQUMS010000031.1 GCA_028717985.1 Candidatus Omnitrophota bacterium | reverse complement strand
GGTTTCATCAGCCCGCTTGAAAAACGTGAAAACAGGCGAAATTACCGATTTTCCCTGCGAAGGGGTTTTTATTTTTGTCGGCATTGAACCGAATACCGGGTTTATAAAAAACTATTTGAATATTGACGAAACCGGCTTTATAATTACTGGGCGTGATTTAAGTACGTCGAGGAATGATATCTATGCCTGCGGAGATTGCAGGCAGAAGACTTTGTATCAGGTTATTAACGCTTGTGGAGATGGCGCTGTGGCCGCACACTCCGTACACCAGAGTATTTTAAACCATGGATAAAAAATATAAGTTTGCTACCCGTAATAAAGCTTTAAAAGACTGGGTTATCAAAATGGCTCATCTTTGTGATCCCGACGCTATTATTTTAGTCGACGGTTCTCAGGAGCAGAAGTCAAAACTGGAAAAAGAAGCGGTTACTGCGGGTGAATTAATCCCGTTGAACCAGGATGTTTTACCGGGTTGTTACCTGCACCGGACGAATATAAATGATGTCGCGCGGACTGAGCATCTGACGTATATTTGTTCCAGGAAAAAAGAAGATGTTGGGCCTACGAATAACTGGATGTCTCCTGAAGCGGCATATAAAAAAGCCAGGGAGTTTTTTAAAGGATCTATGAAGGGAAGGAATATGTATGTTATTCCTTTTTCCATGGGGCCCGTGGGGTCTCCGTTCAGCAAAATCGGCGTTGAACTTACGGATTCCCGGTATGTCGTGCTGAATATGATGATCATGACCCGTGTCGGTATTGATGTTATCAGACAGCTGGAAAAAGAAAATAAATACACAAAATGCCTTCATTCAATCGCCGACCTTGACGTAAATAGGAGACTTATTCTCCATTTTCCCGAGGATAATACGATCTGGAGCGTGGGTTCCGGATACGGCGGGAATGTTCTTTTGGGAAAAAAATGCCTGGGATTGCGGCTGGCAAGTTACATGGCCAAAAAAGAAAAATGGTTCGCGGAGCATATGTTGATCATGGGTATTGAAGAGCCTAACGGCAGGATTAAATATATCGCAGCCGCGTTTCCCAGTGCCTGCGGGAAAACGAATCTTGCTATGCTTATTCCTCCTGAAGGATTGCGCAGAAAAGGCTATAGGATATGGACGGTAGGAGATGATATTTCGTGGATGCGCGTGGATTCCGATGGTTCTTTGTGGGCGATTAATCCTGAAACAGGATTCTTTGGTGTTGCTCCCGGTACAAATTCTACTTCTAATCCTTCGATGGTTGAGACCATTAAAAAGAACACGATTTATACCAATGTGCTGTTGAAACAGGATGGTACCGTGTGGTGGGAAGGTTCGGATGGCGACGTGCCGTCTCGGGGTATAAATTGGCAGGGATTGCAATGGAAACCCGGTATGTCGGATAATCATGGCGAGCCTGTTTTGGCCGCGCACCCGAATGCCAGATTTACGGCGCCTTTAATTCAATGTCCCACTATTTCTTACCGTTTGGAGCAGCATCATGGTGTTCCTATTTCGGCGATAATTTTCGGCGGGAGAAGGCAGTATCTCGCTCCTCTTGTATACGAATCTTTTAATTGGCAGCACGGCGTTTTTGTCGGCGCTACGATGGCTTCGGAACGTACCGCGGCCCAATACGGAAAATTGGGGGAGGTACGGCGCGATCCTATGGCTATGCTTCCGTTTTGCGGGTATGATATGGCTGAATATTTTCGTCATTGGCTCGATATGGCAAAACGGATTAAACGCGCGCCTAAGATTTTTCACGTAAACTGGTTCAGGATTGATGAAAATGGAAAATTTCTATGGCCCGGATACCGGGAAAATCTGCGTGTTTTGGAATGGATACTTTCCCGCTGTGATAATGAGGTTGATGCGGTTAAAACCCCGATAGGGTTTATCCCTCGCGCGCAAGACATAGATTTAACAGGCCTGCAGTTGAAATCCGGTGTTTTGGAGAAACTTCTGGTTGTTAATAATAAGGATTGGCTCGTCGAATTAGATGGGATAAGCAAATTCTTTAAACAATTTAAAAACAAACTTCCTAAAGAATTATGGAATGAATACGAGGCGTTAAAATCGAGGCTGGAACGGGGCTCAGAGAGAAAGCCGGATACCGTACGCGGAACGAAATAAATATGAAAAAAGATATAGTTCTGGTTACCGATTTTAAAGATTTAAAATTATTCCGGAGGGGGAAAGTCCGGGATGTGTATGACCTGGGCGATTCTCTTCTGATCGTGTCTACCGACCGGATTTCATGTTTTGATGTTGTGTTGCCTAACGGCATCCCGCATAAAGGCGATGTTTTGACACAGCTTTCAATTTTCTGGTTTGAGCTTATTAAAATGATCACGCCGCATCATTTGATAACAGATGATGTTTCTTTGTATCCTCCCGAACTTAGTAAATATTCGGATACTGTGCGAGGCCGTTCCATGCTGGTAAAAAAAACGCGGCCTATTCCTGTAGAGTGTGTCGTTCGCGGGTATATTTCCGGTTCAGCGTGGAAAGAATATAAGAAAAGCCAGTCTGTATGCGGCATTAAGCTTCCTGCCGGGCTTTCCGAATCGGAAATTCTGCCGGAACCGGTATTTACGCCGTCAACGAAGGAAGATAAAGGGCATGATATTAATGTTACGGAAGAGTATGTTATAAATGCCGTGGGTAAGGAGGTTACCGCTCAGTTGAAAGAGAAGAGTATCGCCGTTTACCGGAAGGCGACGGAGTTTGCCCGTGAAAAAGGTATAATTATTGCGGATACGAAATTTGAATTTGGTTTCTCCGGGGACGGCCAGGTGATCCTTATAGACGAGGTTTTGACGCCGGATTCATCCCGGTTTTGGCCTCGTGATGAATATAAAGCGGGGATGTCTCAACCGAGTTTTGATAAGCAGTTCGTTCGTGATTATCTTGAGAGTTTGCATTGGGATAAGACGCCTCCCGCTCCGCGTCTTCCCGAGGATATAATTAATAAGACCAGCATGAAATACCTGGAAGCGTATCACCGCCTTACGGGGAAAAGCCTCGTGTGAGTGTTGCCGGAAAAAGCCGAAAAACACCGTGGAACTAGTAAAAAAAATAGTACTTATTATTTTAAGAATCAGCATAAGCATCGGAGTGCTGATTTTTTTATTTACCAAGGTTGATATCCATTCGATCGCGGCGGTGTTGTCGAAGATGAATAAGCCTTATGTGTTCCTGGCATTCATCGTTTATTTTTTGACATATCTATTTGCGTTTTACCGCTGGAAGGCAATTATAGACGGGGTAAAAATTCCGTTGAAGTCGCGGCAGATTTTTCTTTCGTTCGCCGGAGGGATGTTTTTCAACCTTTTTCTGCCGACATCAATTGGCGGCGATTTTGTGAGAAGTATTGATCTGTCGGTTCACACTAAGAAGCCTAAAGAAGTCGTCGCGACCGTGATATTGGACCGTCTCAGCGGTTACGTCGGGCTTGTGATATTGGCGGTTGGTGCGATTTTGTTCGGGTGGCGCATAGTCCAGGATAGTCTGGTTTTGTTTTCCCTGGGGTTTATTATCCTGGGTTTGCTCGTTATCCTTTTCGTTTTTTTTAACCCGTTTTTATACGGGAAAATAAACCGGTTTTTACGGTCTGATAACGCCGGAAAGGTAAGGGAAACGATTACCGGAGTTCATCAGCAGATACATTATTTCCGGAACCAAAAAGCCCTTATTGTTGAAAATATCCTTATTTCGGTTATTATTCAATCTATCGCGCCCGTGGTTTATTTTATTCTCGCGGGAGCTTTGGGAATAAAAGTTTCTCTTCTGCCGTTTTTTATTTTTCTTCCCATTATAAGCGCGATCACGCTGTTGCCGATTACTCTCGGAGGCCTTGGGTTACGCGAAGCTTCGGCAATGTTCTTTTTCGCTAAAATCGGGATTCTCAGGGACCAGGCGTTTGCCATGTCTTTGGTGACTTTCTTTTTTATGGCGATTATTTCCGGGTGTCTTGGAATCATCTATTTTCTAACCGCTAAAACAAAATAATCTATTGGTTCTTAGCTCTTTGTTGTTAGGTCTTAGTAAAACAAAAGTCAAAGTCCTAAGAGCAAAGAGCTAAGGGCAAAGAGCTAAAAATGGCTGTTCACTATATAATCGACGGATACAACCTGATCAATCATCGTTCGTTTAGTCCTCTGAAAAAGATCAAAGATACGAGAGTCGGTTTGATTAATCTTATCATGAGGGAAAAACTCTGTGGCAGCCCGAATAACAGAATAACTGTTGTTTTTGACGGCTATCCCGACCAGGCAGGAGGATCTGAAAACTACGGTTTTGTTGACGTGTTGTATTCCCGGGATATCTCCGCGGATGAAAAGATAAAACTCCTGGTAGAGTCATCCCGGATGCCGCAGAATATAATAGTGGTTTCCGATGATAAAGAAATCAGGGGCGCCGTGCGTGTGGCAGGAGCGGCTGTCGCGGGAGTTGAAGAATTCTTAGGAGAACAAAAACACACAAAGCCTAAAAATGAAGATGGAAGTGAAAAATTAAATTTAAATCCCACTCAGATGGACGCGATAAACGAAGAATTGAAAAAGAGATGGCTCAAAGAATAATAGAAGGCGTTGATTATATTAAATTCCTGGGGACCGCGGGAGCGAGGTTTGTGATGATTAAGCAATTACGCGCTTCCGGCGGCTTGTGGATTTCCAGCGGGAATGTGAAAGTTTTAATTGATCCCGGACCGGGCTGTTTAGTCAGGTGTGCGGCAAGCAGGCCTAAACTTGATCCAGGCAGCCTTGACGCGATCATAATTACTCATCGTCATCTCGATCATTGTAATGATGTTAATGTGATGATTGAGGCGATGACGGAAGGCGGTTTTAAAAAACGGGGGACGGTATTTTGCCCGCAGGACGCGCTGGAAGGTGACCCGGTTATTTTTAAATATATCCGCAATTTTCCGGACCGGATTGAAGTTTTAAAAGAAAATCATGAATATTCTGTCGGTGATTTTAACTTTCAAACTTCAATGAAACATATTCATCCGGTCGAGACGTACGGCCTGAAATTCAGGCTGAATAAAAAAACAGTAGGATTGCTTACCGATACGGGGTATTTTCCAGACCTGAATAATTTCTATAAAACGGATCTTTTGATTATCGGCGTGGTTTTTTTAAAGCCGCGTCCCGATATCGCGCATTTAAACTTTCAGGATGTCGAGAGATTGGCCAGTGAGATCAAACCTCAAAAAACAGTTTTGACTCATTTTGGAATGTCTATGCTTGCCGCCCGTCCGCATGAGTTAGCTGAGTCATTGGCGGTGAAATTGAAGCAGGATATTATTGCCGCGTATGACGGCATGGTTATTGTTCCTTAAGTAGCCGGTTTTATTTTGATTTACGGATAGCGTATGAATAATGAATTGAGAAAAAGTATCCTTCTTCATATGTGCTGCGGTGTGTGTGCCGCCGCTTCCATTGAGAAACTTAAACACCAGGGGTTTTCGGTGATTGGCTTTTTTTATAACCCGAATATTCATCCTGAAGATGAATATATACGCAGGTTGGAGGCTGCTAAACAAACCGCGATGATTTTAAGTATCCCTTTACTTGAAGGGTCCTATGATACTTGTGGATGGATGGCCGCTGTAAAAGGTTTAGAACAGGAGCCTGAGGGAACAGGGTCGCGGTGCGGCGTATGTTTTCGGCAGCGGCTTGAGGAAACGCATAGAAAGATGAAAGCAGAAAGTATTAGCTGTTTTACGACTACTCTTTCGATAAGTCCCCATAAAAATGCGGCTTTAATTAACCGTATCGGCTCAGAAATCGGCAATGAATCGTTTATTCCGTTTGATTTCAAGAAGGAAGACGGATTTAAGAAAACTCTTGATTTTTCTAGGGTACATTCTTTATACCGCCAGCGTTATTGCGGATGCGTATTCAGCCTAAATTCACATTGACGTAAAGACGGCTCTATATTATTATAAAATCATGGAGAATTGCAGCATACGCGGCGCGCGTGTTATCACGCTTGAGGGATTGTGATTAAACATATTTTGGTTTCTGTTTTTATAGCGGTTTTTATCTCTTGCGGATTTTTTTCGGGCTGGTGCGGGGAATCCGCCTCAGTTTTTGAAACGGATACGCCGGGTTTGGCTGTGGAATTGATCCTTGAAGGTCCTTCCGGCGATAAACCCCTCAGGAATGAAAATATTTTTGAATTTAAAATTACGTTTAAAAACACATCCAGTGAATCCTATTGGGTGTATTATTCTCCGGTTTATGCCGCGCAGTATTTCGTGGTCAGGCTGGACGATGGCCGGATCATCCGTCCGAAAATAACCGCCCACTATGATTACATTACCGGAAAAAATGATTTTCATGAGGTGAAACCCGGCGCTGTTTTTTTTGTGAATATTACCGGCAGGGTAGTTGAATACGCGAAACACTGGTTTCGTAAAGACGAAAAAGCCGCCAGGCGTATTGCGTTTGATGATATGGAAATATATACGGGGAAAGGCCGGAATTGCCGCGTGTATCTGGTGTACGAGCAGGACAGCCGCATAGAGAAGATTGCCGGAACATTTGGGATTAAAAAATTATGGGTTGGGAAGTCCGTATCCAATCCTCTGGATCTTGTATTGGAATAACAAAGGAAAGTCTGATGAGAGATATTGTATATAAACTGCCTGCCGAATTTATCGAACGCCTGAAAAAAATCTACCCTAAATCTTATCCGCGTATCTGCGAATCATTTGCTTCTTCAGGCAATCATACGTTCCGGATTAATTTTTTGAAAACCGATTTAAGGGATTTGCGGGAAGCGTTGAACCGCGATGGCGTGAAGTACCGGGAATTGCCGTGGCCAAAAGGAAGCTTTTCTTTAGAGTCTGATATAAGGGATCTGCAGAAAACAGATACATATAAAAACGGTTTGATTTATGTTCAGAATATTTCAAGCATGATTCCTCCTGTTTTGCTTGATCCCCGGGAAAACGAGAAAATTTTGGATCTTTGCGCCGCCCCCGGAGCAAAAACTTCTCAGATAGCTTCTTTGGCGGCGGGAAAATCAATTGAATTGGTAGCCATTGAAAAGATCCCTGTGAGATTTTATAAATTACAGGCGACTCTTCAGCTTCAAGGCGTCGATTGTGCCGAGCGTATTATGATGGATGGTATAGCGGCTAAAAATAGATTCCCCGGATATTTTGATAAAGTTCTTTTGGATGCTCCGTGTTCGTGCGAAGGAAGGTTTGACCTTCATGACCCAAGTTCGTATAAATACTGGAAGGTCAGGAAAATAAAAGAAATGGCCCATAAACAGCGAGGATTGCTTTTTTCCGCCGTTTCTTGTTTACGCACAGGCGGTGAAATGATTTATTCAACCTGTACATTTGCTCCCGAAGAAAATGAGGAAATTCTTGATTGGGCGCTGCGTAAATTCGAAACGCTGGAAATCGTCCCTCTTGAATTACCTCTTTCCAATATCTCTTCCGGCATGACCGCCTGGGAAGGAAAAACGTATTCTCCCGCGGTGAAATATGCCTTACGCGTGATCCCTCATGATATGATGGAGGGTTTTTTTATCGCGAAACTCAGGAAAAAGTGATGTGGTGAAAATCGTATTATTACAAGGGAGGGTGCCATGAAAGTGGAGAGAATAAGAAAAACGGTGTGTTTCTTTTTGATTTTAGTCCCTGCGTTTTGTGTTTTTTTACCGGGAAACCTGCTATATCGTGCCTGTGCACAGCAGTATGAGCTGGAAAAAAGGGATGTTACGGGGTATTATTACGATCCCGCCTCCGGGAAGGTTTTGCAGAAGCTGGATAATTTAACCCCTTCTGAAGTTGAAGATTATTTTTGGAGAAAAGACCATATAAAAGAAATAAACGTTGTCAGGGGATTGACGTATAAACAGTTTAATACCGTTAAATCTGAATACCTGAAATTTTTGAGCCCCAAACAGATTTCTTCGATCCCCGACGCAAAAGGGTTTACCAAATATTTAACTGTTGACCAGCGGGCCCAATTGACCGCCGAACAGGTGCAGGCTCTCAACGTGCAGAAAATAAGCATTGGATATTTAACAGATGCGCAAAGAATGTATTTGAGTAAAACTCAGGTACAAAAAATCGGGTACATTGATTTTCCTTATCTCCCGGTATCTAAAATCACTGATTTGAGCTCGCAGCAAATAGGGTCTATTCCCGATTCAAAAGCGTTTAAGAAGCTTACTATTGAGCAGAGGTCCGCTTTAACACAAAATCAGGTACAGGCTCTTAATACGGCAAAAATCAGTATCGTGAATCTTCCCGTTGCACAACGTGAATATCTGACGACCGCTCAGGTCCAAACGCTGGGCGGTTACTCTGAATTTAAGAACCTGCCTGTATCAAAGATACAGGATTTGACTCCGAAACAGGTTTCTTCAATACCCAATAAGACTGAATTTAATAAAATTTCCACCGCGCAGGTACAGGCTTTTACCCAGGAACAGGTTTTAGCCATCCGTGCGTCTTATTATAACCAGGTAAAAAAAAGGTTATCTGTTCAACAGCTGGCCTGGAGACCGTAATTAGTTCCTATGAGATTTAAGGGTTTTTCCGGTGAAAAGAGGAGGCATGCGGCATATTAAATTTTTCTTGCTCAATCGTAATCTTCCCATATATAATAACTAAGAAAGATGGCACGCCTATAAACTTTGTTGAGCAGAGATCGG
>JAQUMS010000030.1 GCA_028717985.1 Candidatus Omnitrophota bacterium | reverse complement strand
CCGAGAATCTTGACCAGGACATCAACCGAACCGATACCGTCAAGCCATCGCAGCCTGCCATACCGGGAAAGTTCCGGATGGAACAACATTCCCCTCACCCGCGAATAGTCGATCCCGCGGTCGGCGCATTTCCTGATAAATAATTGTTCATCCACAGTTCCGGCTTCGTACTCCCACCATGCCGCCCAGTTAGTCGTATCATGTGTGGATAACATGGCCACCGACAGAAAACGGTATTCTTCGGGAGAAAGAAAATCATGTTTATTATCCCAGTCCTTGACCCAGCGCTGCACGTTATTTCCTGGGATGCCGAATTCGGCGAGCGTGTCGGTACAAACCTTAGGGATAACTCCAAGGTCCTCCGCGCATAACACCATGGACGTATTTTCCAGCATGACCGATAAAATCTTTTGTCCGTGGTTTCCCCATTTTGATTCATCAGGGGGATCAAAAAATCCGTGCAGGCCCTGGTTTTCCATCGGTTCGGAATACGGAATGCTCCAGATACGGAATAAACCCACGACATGATCAATACGCAGAAGATCATAAAAATTCTCCGCGTATTTTAATTTTTCTTTAAGATACCGAAACCCCAGCTTTTCGATCGCCTCCCAATTATACGTAGGCATTCCCCAGCGCTGGCCCTTCGCGCAATACATATCGGGAGGAGCGCCCGAGGCGAAATCAAGTTTAAAAAATTCGGGATGGGCCCAGACATCGGCACTGTCGCGGGAAACAAGAATAGGAAGGTCCCCTTTTAATAAGAGCCCCTTACCCGCCGCGTAAACCCTGGCAGCCTTAAGCTGTTGATAGAGCCGCCACTGGATCCAGATATGAAAAACGATTTCTTTCGCGTGAGCATCGGCAAAACTTTTAAGCGCGGCGGGATCCCTGTGTTTTAAAGGATCCGGCCAATCATACCAGGCGCTTCCGCCGTTATTTTCTTTTAATATTTTAAAGAGCGCGAAATCTTCGATCCAATATTCATTTTCACGGCGGAAAGCCTTAAAATCTTTCAAGGAATCAATTTTTTCTTTCGAATAAATATCCCACAAAACGGATAGCTTTTCCCATTTGATCGCGTAATCAACATGCGGACCTCCGCAGGGGAACCGTTTTTTAAGAATGTCTATTTTTTCTTTTATCTCTTTTTTATCCGTGTGAGGCAGGAGGCGGAGTGAAATATACATCGGCTCCAGAGCGAACGAACTGACCGAATCATACGGGCAAAAAACCGGCCCGACCTCATTGATCGGAAGAAGCTGGATGATCGAAAACCCCGCCTTCACGCACCAATCAGCCGCCGGCTTTAAATCTTCGAATTCGCCGATGCCTAAGCTTTTCTTTGAATATACGCTGAACAAAGGAAGCAGAACTCCCGCTCTCCGGTGAGGGCCGATACGCTGCCATTTCTCTTTAGAACGGGTGCTGAATAAAATCTTGGAATAATTACCTTCACTCATCAATGGACTCCTTAGTAAACGTCACCGCGTTACAAAGTCACGCGAATATACAATCACGTGTTTTTTGTCACATCATTATATCATAGAAGTAAATTTTGTCATCATTGCCGGAAATAAAAAGGGCTGCCATTTTCAGACAGCCCTTTGAACAAAACTTCACATAAGATTACACGTATTTACGCGCTTTTTTCTCCGCATGAAATACGGGATCAGACCTTTTTAGGACGATCCAAATAAACAGCTATTTTATCCCCGGTGATCTTCGCGTTCGGGACGATAAATTTTTTGTTATCGTCCGACATAATAATTGTGTTAAAAATCTGTATTTCATGCACAATGCCGGCCGCTCCTCCGGCTTCAACATAATCACCGACATGAAACGGCTCAAAAATAATTACCATGACGCCAGCCGCGAAATTCGCCAAAGATCCCTGCAAAGCCAAACCTACGGCTAAACCCGCCGCGCCGATAAGAGCGATAAAAGAAGTCGTTTCAACACCGAGTTTGTTCAAGGCCGCAAGGACAACAAAAACCAGTATACCAAAATACACGATATTTTTAGCAAAAGACGCGAGCGTTCTATTCACTTTAGCTTTTTCCAGGCCCTTCTCCAAAAGCCTTGCCAGAATACCGGCAACCCATTTCCCGATAACAACAATAAGCAACGCGGCCAAAACATTCATCCCATACAATAAAATGTACTCATAAACCTTATTAAGTATCTCTATCATAGGTATACCTCCTTTGCCGTTTTAAAAACGCAGTAACATTGTTAAATCAGAAAAAAACCTCACAGCTTCCGGATCCTTATAATACATACTCCACAGATGATACGCGAACCCCGTCTGCGCCCAGCCGTAATACCCGAAAACCACCTGACCAACCGCGACGTAACCTGACGAGACCTGCCCGAGGCCAAAAACAACGCCGCCCGCTATTTGGCCGATCGCCGCGATCCCCGCTATAAATTGCCCAAAACCGAACAACACACCGACCCCAAACTGAGCAATGGTAATTATTCCAACCGCGAATTGACCGATCGCGATAATACCCTTGGCAACTAACAGCTTCCCATTACTGTCTTTTCCGAACGCGACATGAATAAAAGGAATATTCCCGAACACCACCCGGGACTTCCACTCAAAACCATACCTTCTCATCCGGTATTTTCGCGGTTTAAACACACCGCAATAAGGACACGACGGCGCGTCGCTGTTTATGGATTTCCCGCATTCCCCGCAGATAACAGTATTAATCACGTATACGGCCTTTCACCCCGGGATATCCGGAATAAATTATTTCACTTTAATGACTGGAACTGGTTTTTCATTCACCGACGCTTTAAAAGAGGCTTTCGAAGAACTGCATGGCCCGCCGGAATTATCGTCTACGGTCAACGTAACGGTATACGTGCCGCTTTTTGCATACACATGACTCACCTTCGATCCTTCAGCCACAGCCCCGTCGCCGAAATCCCAGGTATATATAAGCGTGTCCCCGTCCGCGTCGGAAGAAGCGGACCCGTCAAACGGCGTTTCAATTCCTAAACAGCACACCTGATTCCTGCCGGCATCCGCTACCGGAGGAGTATTTACTTTAATGGCGGCTACTGCCGAAGAAGAAGAACAAAGAGTTCCCCGGTTATCATCCGCGGTGACTTTGACTGAATAGACCCCGCCTTTTTCATATGTATGTGTCACTTTATGCCCGCCCTTCATCGTAACACCGTCGCCGAAGTCCCAGAAAAATCCCAAAGGATCTCCGTCAGGATCACTGGAGCGCGAAGCGTCAAAACTAACCTGCGTTCCGGTACAAACGGATTCCGGACACGAGACATGAACGAACGGCCCGGAGTTGACCGTGACAGGAACTTGAGAAACTGAAGAAGAACAGCGAAATCCCTTGCCGTCATCAACCGTAAGGGACGCGGTATAGTTCCCGCCTTTCTGATACGCGTGGCTCGCGCGGACTCCATCAGCGGACGAACCATCCCCAAAATCCCATCTATAAACGACTTCACTGCCTTCCGGAATACGTGAGGCGGAACCGTCAAACTCTACCGCGGCACCGGCGCAGGTAAGGATTTCGATACCGCCATGGGCAACCGGCTGTTTATTAAACTTGGCCATAACCTGAGAAGTACTCGCTGAACATTTCGTGCCGCGCCCGTCATCAACCGTTAATACTACCTTATACGTCCCCCCTTTTTTATATTCATGCTCGCCGAATTTTCCCGTTCCTTGTTCTCCATCACCAAAATCCCACGTGTAAGACAGCTCATCCCCGTCAGGATCTTTTGACCGGCTCCCGTCAAAAATCACGTGATAAGGCTCAGAAAAACCGAAACATAATTCCATATCATCACCCGCGTCCGCTACAGGAGAAGAATTAACGGCTATTGTCTTTTCCAGCCCCGCCGAACTGCACGCCGTGCCGGCATTATCATGTACCATAAGCTTCACTTTATACGTCCCGCCTTTTTCAAATTTTTTAGCAAACCTCTTCCCTTCAGCTTTTGTGCCGTCGCCAAAATCCCACGCGTATGTCAAAGATTCAGGAGTATTATCAGTAGTGGCGCTCGCATCAAACACAAACTCCTCTCCGGAACACACTGCCGAGGGAACTTCAAAAACAGGTTGAGGCGGCGTATTGGCCTTCACCACCTCAGAGGTGGAAGAAGTATCACATTGCAGGCCCGAACTATTCTTAACGGTCAATGTCACGGTATAATCACCACCCTGGTCGTATTCATGAGTAACTACCGGATCCGTACTCATGCTTCCATCACCAAAATCCCATAAAAATGATAACTTACTGTTATTGGGATCATATGATTTTGTAGCGTCAAAAGTAAATTTATTGCATTTAAGCCCGGGTATTTTTTCTTCTTTCTTAGCGGTAAATACAGGCTTCCCCTTTTTAAAATAAATAGGCAGAATATTCCCTTTATCATCCTTAACGCGTATCGCCGCGTTTGCGTACTGTTGAGTTTTTTTGGTAATCACATATGCCAGCCTGCGGGGCACGTCGGAAACACCTATCGACAACGGAGTTTGAGCCCATTGGCCGCTTCCCGAACCGATGACCGGATAGGTCGTACCATTAGAGATATCAATGATCTTAGCGGTCCCGCCGTCTTCATCAAGATCGAAATTTTCCACTACGATGTCCGCCGTTCCCGCCGGGATCTCCGGATAAAAATACATTGAGGATCCTTCTTTAGGCAAAAGCCTGAAGGAAATTTTATCGCTGGATGTTTCAACAGTCCCGGGAGAAACATCAACCGCGAAAAGGTTTTGGTCTTCTCCCTTAACAGCGTGGGCAACGAGCTTAAAACGATATGCCTTATCCATGATCCGGCCCTTCTCTTTTGGAAACGGCCCGAACGTATAATATCTCTTGTCGTATTCCGGGGACAAACCGAATTCATGGCTCGCGAGTTCCACGTCATCGCTCCCGTAAACGGTGAAACGTACGGTTGTATCCCAGACACTTTCAGGAAAAGGTTTCTGGTCCCTGAAACCGCCCGTGTCAGGATCGTATATTTTGATCACCAGGTCGTGTTGTTCATCCTTGGGCACGTCAAAATAAAAGACCTGTTCGTGGTCAACGTCATCGGCTCCGTCAAAAGGATTCCCCTGAGGGCCGAAGACATACACGAACTTCACTTTTGAATCTTTTTCCGGGACCTGATACGCGAACGCGCCGGCGCCCATTACTACGGGACTAAAAACACAGAATACCGCCGCTATCCATACCCGAAAATTCATTCACGCCTCCGTTGGAAACCCGCTCTCTTAAAATTTGATTTTATTATATGGAAGGAAACAACCGGGAGAAAAAAATTCACGTCGGTTAAACCATGCGTATACATGATATACCAGCCTGATAATCTCATAACAGGAAAGAATCGTACCGCGCTGAAATATTTTTTTGTCACGGGCTGACAGCCGTGATCATTATAAAATCATTGTATAAAAATAACAGGAAAGCGTAAAGCGTATTGTTTTATTCGTAGCGGAGGGCTTCTATAGGATTCAGCTTGGAAGCCTGGCGGGCAGGCCACAGCCCGAATACCAGGCCGACGACAAGGGAAAACGTAGTGGCCAATACAAGAGAAAACCAGGAAATGCTGACCGACCAGCCGGCAAATACCGTAATCAGCATCGAAATGCCCGA
Source organism: Candidatus Omnitrophota bacterium (assembly GCA_028717985.1). GTDB lineage: Bacteria > Omnitrophota > Gorgyraeia > Gygaellales > Profunditerraquicolaceae > STD1-16. The sequence continues at coordinate 3,509 of JAQUMS010000030.1, read as the reverse complement.
ACCTACGAGTATACCGAACAGGCCGCCGATAAAAGACATTAAAACAGACTCAATAAGGAACTGGGTCATAATATCCTTATTGTTCGCTCCGATAGCTTTACGCAAACCGATCTCGCGGGTGCGTTCGGTTACCGAAACAAGCATAATATTCATGATCCCGATGCCGCCCACAAAAAGAGAGATCGCGGCAATAGCGCCCAATAATACGCTCATAGTTTTAGTGCTTGATTCCAACGCGGCTTTCATATCCGCCATATTCCTGACCTGAAAAGAGTCGTCTGCTTCTTTGGCGCTTAAATGATGCTCTTTAATGATCGTATTCTCTACCGCTGTTTGCGCCGCGTCCAAAAGATCGGGCGAGCGGACCTGCACAAAAATAGAATCTATATACTGCTTGCCCAAAAGCCGGTACATCGCGGTTGTCACCGGCACCACCACGACATCATCCTGGTCATGCCAGGAACTTGCTCCCCTGGTAGGAAGAACGCCGATCACCTTAAAATTAATCAAATTTATCTTAATCGTCTGCCCCACAGGATTTATATCGCCAAAAAGTTCCTTAACCACCGTAGCCCCGACTAAAACCACTTTACTCCGGGTTTTTACTTCCTCCTCAGTAAAAAATCTTCCCGCGATAGGAAACGCCGAACGGATTGAAGCGTAAGACGCGTTGCCGCTTTCAAGAGAGGTATTCCAGTTCTTATTCCCGTACACAAGTTGGGCCCTTCCGCTTACTCCGGGAGTAACATCACTGATATAGTTGGTAAGTTTTGCGAGAGCCGCGGAATCCTGAAATGTAAACCGGGTATATGATCCCGCCTGTTGAGATACACCGTGAACTCGAGCGGATCCAGGCATAACCAACAGAAGATTTGATCCCAGGGACGACAATTGCTGTTCAATCGATTGTTGCGCGCCCCGGCCAAGAGCTATCATCGCGATAACCGCGGCAACGCCGATCAAAATACCTAAAATTGACAATAAAGCCCTCATCTTATGAGAGACCATGGCGAAAACCGCCTGCCTATATAATCCAGAAATTTAATCCCTCCCGGATCTCTCTTCGACTTATCCATAATAGATTCAACGCACGAGTCCGCATCGGGAACTACAATACCGGCAGGATCCGGTTTATTCATCTTATCCGAAACAATCACACCGTCACGCATCGTGATGACGCGCCTCGCGTACGCCGCAACTTCAGGTTCATGAGTAACCATTACCAGAGTTTTCCCTTTCCGGTTCAGTTCCTGAAGAAGCGATAAAATTTCAGCTTTATTTTTTGAATCAAGGTTTCCGGTAGGCTCATCGGCGAATAAAATAAGAGGGTCATTCACCAGGGAACGGGCCACAGCGACCCGCTGCTGCTGGCCGCCGGACATCTCGTTGGGACGATGATAAATCCTGTCGCTTAAATTTACCTCTTCAAGGCGTTTTTGCGCCGCATTCTTAAGCCGGATCTTCCCCGCGTAGATCAACGGCAATTCCACATTTTCCAAAGCGCTCATACGCGGCAGAAGATGGAACTGCTGAAAGACAAATCCCACAAGCCTGTTCCGTAAAAAAGCCAGCTGCTGATCGGACAAATTCTGGACTTCTTTTCCGCCGATCGTGTATGTACCGGAATCCGGCCTGTCCAAAAGGCCAAGGACATGCATAAGGGTTGATTTTCCCGATCCGGACGGGCCCATAATAGCCACAAATTCGCCGCAGGATATTTTCAGTGAAACATCCTTCAATGCTTCCACGGCGATCGTGCCTATATGATATGTCTTATACAGGTTTTTTATTTCTATCATACATACCAGCTTTTATTTGCTTGTTGTTTTCCGCCTGGAAGGCATAAAAGGATTGGTCCCCCCATTGCTTTTAGGAAGCATGAATTTCTTTGTCTTAACGATCACGGTATCTTTTTCGGTTAATCCCGAAAGGACCTCGATGTTTTTATCATCCGTGATCCCGGTTGCAATAGCCTGTTTTTTCGGCTCTTTGGGGTTCCCGTTTTTAAGCAGGACATATTTTTCTTTGGCATCTTCATGAAGTGCTTCAACAGGAATCAACAGGGCGTCATCCTTGCTTTTCTCTTTAAAATCAACCGTAGCGTTCATGCCCGATCTGAAAAAACCAGGCACGTCTTCAGGCACAAGATCAACATTATATATTGTAACGTTATTGACCGTCTGCGATTCGTAATAAATATGCTCTACTTTCGATTTGATCTTTGTCTCAGGATACGCGTCCAGATTAATAACTGCGTCCTGTCCCGTAAAAATTTTTCCGATATCTGTTTCATCAACCTGGGCGCGAACAATAAGATGATCCGACAATACCACCACCGCGTCGGCGGTTGTAACCGTCTGGGCGGGTTGTGTGGTAGCCACGATCACCTCGCCGTCCAAAGGCGAAAGCAGAGGGATCGGCTTATACACCTCTTCCCAGTATTTCATCGTGCCTTCTCCCTGGCCGCGCGCCGCGTCCAAAAGGGCCGCGCGTTCCGTGGAACTCATCCAGGCAAGGATCTGTCCGGCTTTGACTTTCTCACCTTCCTGTACCAATACTTTTTCCACCCTCCCGTTCACCGGCGGTTTAACTTCAAGCCGGTTTTTCGGCAGGACCGTGCCGGTAGTCGAAATTATCGTCTCAATACTGCCCCGGAAAGGTTGAATTTCCGTTATTACCTCTCCGGTTTCCTTCCCGTTCCGGGTCTTCATAAAAAATAACGCGGCGCCCGCGCCGATAATAACTATCACCACTATGAGCTTCCATTTATTTAGCCGCATATTCTAAAGTTTCTCCTTTCGCCTGGATCCAGTTTGCCTCAGCCAAAAGCAAATTAGCCCGTGCCGCAAGAAAACTATTCTTCGCGCTCACCAGATTATCTTCAATAATAGACCAGTTATCATAAGAAATAAATCCGATTGAATACTGGGACTCCGCTATATTCGAACGTTCCTCGGCAGCCGCCAGTAATTTCTGCTGAACATCAACCGCGTCACCCGCGTTCTGCAGAGCGTCCCATGATTCCTCCAATGTCACAATAAGGCCGTCTTTAGTGCTTCGTTCATCCGCCTCCGCCTGGCTTAACACCGCTTGCGCCTGCTCAACCTGCGCCTTGCGTAACCCGCCTTCAAAAAGAGGCAGAGATACCGACAAACCCAGGTTCCACTCTTTGTTTTCCGGCGGCCAGTGAGCGTCCGACTTATTCGCTCCCGCCTGTCCTGTAAGTTTTGGAAAAAAGTCCGCGTATGTAGTCTTAAGGCCATACGCAGCCGCGTTCTTTTTAGCGGTTTTTACCAAAAGGGATGGATGCGTATTAACCAAAGTATCCAAATCGGGTTTAACCTTTATATCTTCCTGTATACTGAATTCACCCTGGACGGTTATGGGAATAAAAATCTTCCGCCCCATTTCCTTGTTCAACTGCCTCTGCGCCAAAGAAAGACTGCGTTTCGCCTGCGCGATCCCGGAATTAGCGTCGGCCAAATTCGCTTCTGCGGTCAATAAAGCCC
>JAQUMS010000029.1 GCA_028717985.1 Candidatus Omnitrophota bacterium | reverse complement strand
TTCCACAGTTCTTTTTGATATTAAAAACTCGTTAGGCAGGCAGTTCCGTATTATACAGATGGTTGAACAGCAGCCGGTATCCATGGAAGGAGACCAGCTTGACTGGCAATCTGTCGAATGTATAGGACATGACGCGCGGAAAGGTACCTCTCTTAGTGATTTGACGCCATTGGCTCCTAAACAGCAGGTTATTTATCAGTCATCTCCGTCAGGAGACGCGGATTCATTTACAATCGGGTATGTTTTTGACCCGAATGCCGTGCAGAAAGCCGGGCAGTATAAGACCGTCGTTAAATATCTTCTTGATATGGTGGGTTCTGACCTTAAACTTCTTGACACATTCGGCTTGAATGTTGAAAATCCGCGTGTTTTTGAGCTTATTGTTAAACCTGTAAGCGGCGGCGTGATCAGATTTACCGATGTAAAGGCAACACAGTCTCCGAAAGTTTCCGAAGTCCAGATTGAAATAAAGAGTAATGTCGGCAAACAATACCAGATTACCCAGACTGTTCCGTCTCCCCTTGTTAATAAAGAGGGGAATACGATACCGTTTAAAAACTTTACCTTGAAGGAGGAAAGTACTGATACAAAAGGGCTTCTCAAATTTCCCTCGGCATCAGAAGTTGTGGTCGGGGATACAACTTTGTTTGTTTCTGACTCGAAAGGTTCACCGGATAAATTTAAAATCTTTTATGAATTGGCGCCGTCATTAGAAATCAAAGCCGGGGATTATTCCACCCGGATTATGTATTCTATTTCGGAGCTTTAAAATGGAGGTAGATATGAATTGGGCTGATAACTTTTTAAACAGGATAGTTACACTACATAACCTTGGGAAGGGGGTGAGTACAATGAAAAAAGGGCTGATAACACTCATTATTGGAGTACTTTTCTGTTCCGCGGTTTCTCTGTGTTTTGCCGCTGATCCGAAATATGTTGATGTACAGGCTGAGATACCGTCTCAGGATGGTCTTTCCGTGTCAATTTCCAAAGTCCAGAATGGCACATGGTCAACGGATACCAAAATTGATTTCGGTACACTTAAATTTGACAACGCGAATAAAATTTTTACCGGTCAATGGTATTACGCGGTTGATGTAGGAGTAAATTCAAACGCGGCTGACTGGACGATCAAGCATGACGTGTCTTCCAATGTCCAGCTTGTCGGGGGCACTGATACGCTGAATGATAATATCAACGTGACTTTTGTAAAACAGCTTTCATCAGGGACGTCTCCTGAATTGTTGAAATGTACTTTGACGGAAAGTAATGGAAGATCGTATACAAAATCGAGTTTGTCAGGCGGTTGGCTGAGGATTTACTACGGTATTGCCACCGGCGAATCTGCGGTTGATGCGGCGAATGTCAAAACAATCGGAACTGATAAGCCGTCGGGTGTATATAAAGGGCAGGTAAAGATCACTCTGTCCGGCGTATAATATTTTCACGGTTCTTCTTCTGTGTAATCCGGTTATTCGTGTCGGGTAACCGGCAGGTCATCATTAGCAAGGGTTTTCCTTTTTAAAAAGGGCTCATATGACTAAACGCAGTGTATTGTGTGTTTTGGCGGGAATTTTTTTGTTTTTTCAGGGAGTATCAGAAGCTTCGACTTTACGTATTAACCAGTCAAAAGTGCGCTCGATTGTAGCTCCGGGAGGGGCTAAAAGCGGCGTTATTCAGGTGGAAAACAGTTCAGACAGCGTGGTTAAAGTAAAAGCCTACCTTGAGGATTGGGTTTACAATGAAGCCGCCTGTGACGGGACCAAAAAATTCTTTCCATCAGGGACAATATCCGGATCAGCTTCCCCGTGGATTTCTTTTTCTCCTTCTGATTTTACCTTGGCGCCTTTTGGCAAACAAACGGTTAACTATAAGATTGCCGTTCCCTCGAACGCTCAGGGAGGGCATTATTCAGTGTTGTTTTTTGAAAGTTCCTTTGGCGATCAGGGCGCGGATGAAGGGGTAGGGATGAACCTTGTTGTCAGGATTGGGACCCTTTTTTATGTTGAGCCCGAAGGGACGGTGAACCGGGAAGCGGAAATAAATAATATAGTTTTTCAGAAGAAAGATAAGGGATTGATAATTACCGCTGATTTTAAAAATACCGGTAATGTTGATATAACCTGTTCCGGGACATTCCACGTTATGGATGACCAGGGAATGGTTTTAGCCCGCAATGAATTTAACAAAGTATTTACTTTTTCAGGGAATATGGCTAAATTAACTGCAGTAACCAAATCCATATTGCCTCAAGGAACTTTTTGGGCGGTTTTAACCTTTGATTTGGGTAAAGCATTAGAAGAAGCTAACCTTGGAAGAGGACCGATTATTACTAAAGAGTTTGAAATTCAGGTTAATGATAAGGGAGAGATTGTTTCAGCCAAAGAAAATAAATAATTGTTAGACTTGCAAAAAGTTGATTTTTTAAAGTTTATGGGGTAAACTTTATATATAACTTCTTGCATTTTAGAATGTTAGGGAAAAAGGACGGGGTCAGAGTGTTGAGGGGGAAAAGGGAGAATAAAGGCTATGCCTTTAAAAAAAGTTTTTATAATTATATTAATTATTTCCTTTGTATTCCAAAGCATACCGGTATTTGCTTTTATGCAAATTCCCGAGGCTCTTGTTGAACTTGGTTTAAAATACTACCAGGAAGGTAATTATACTCAGGCGTTAATTGAGTTAAACAAAGCGATACTTGCCAACCCGGAATACGAACTTCCCAAGATATACATTCAGAAAATAGAAAAAGAATTATCTATTATTCCCAAAGAAAAAAGACCTCCAACTCAAATTGTTCCTGAAATAAGCAATAAAACGCAGATTGTTCAGCCTGTTTTGCCGAAAGTAAAACCTGCAGTCCCTCAAAACAGGATGGATATAGTTCAATCAGCTTTGGATAAAGCATCAGGAATACCTGTTATTCCTTCTCCTCGCGTAATTTCACCGGTGCCTTCAACAAGCACTATCCCCGCTCAGGAACCTCTTCCGGAAATCGAACTCCAGAAAGTCCAAAAAAAAGCGGTTCTTGAAAACGAACCTGTAAGGATCCTTGTTTTAGACGAAAATTTCAAAAACCTCAGGCTGCCTATTGAAGTGGCTGAATCCGAGAGTATAATTATTCAGGGCCAGGCAATTACCCGCTTTTTGGCTACGGAACCGGATATTATCAGGGTTGTCAGATTAAATCCCGATGAAATTATGGTAACCGGCAATACAGTCGGCCATACCTATTTGCATATTTGGGATAGCAGGGGCAGGTGGACTACTGAATTCTTAGGTGTTCCTCCCAGGCCTGAAGGTCCTACGGTAGAGGAAGAAATGCGTATGGCTGAAGAAAAAGCCGGGACGTTTAAATTTATGTATAGCCTGGATTGGTCTTCTTATGAAGCAGGAAGCAGGTTAGGTACGTTGCGCAGGCAGAATTACGGCTGGACGCATAATTTAGCCTTGTACGGTGAAAGCCCTTATGGTTATATTGATACGTCTACGATCATCCGGACTAATCCGGGTACAACGGATATTACGTATTATACTCTTGGTTTGACAAACGGAAGATGGGGTGATTTTAAAGATTTTTCAATGCGCGCTTTTGATTTTACCCCTTCTTTTTCCAACCTGGCGTTGGGCAGTACTTCGTTGCGCGGTTTTAATTTTGAATCGCCGGCGTTCAATAAAAGGATAGATTATTCCGTGTTTTGGGGAAGGGAAGGCGGAGGACGGTACGGGAATTTGTCTCCCGGGCTAAATAGATTAAAAAATTCATATATAAACGGTGTTGATTTTAATGTGTATCCTTTAGAGGAAATGAAGGATTTGAACCTTGGATTTTCTGTTTTACACGGATATGGAGCGGACAGGGATTCATCTTTAAATCCATACGCCTATGACGGAAGGGTGAATTGGCGCCTGGGGAAATGGGCTATGGGATATGAAAACGCCTATGATTCAGAACATACCGCGCAATTGTTCCGGGGGAACCTTAATCAGAGACAATACGCTTTTACCTATGAATTCAGGGATATTGCCAAAGATTATATGAGCATAATGGGTCAGGGGTGGCGGAGGGGTGAACTGGGAGGATTGTTTACGTTTAATTATTCTCCTACCGACCGCTGGAGTATTTACAACAGCCTTGATATTTACAGAGACCGCTTGTTTCCGGCTTTGGATAATGATAAGCGTTGGAATGAAGATTATACTTTTAATACCAGCTATAGAGTTGACCCTAAAACAAGCCTGAGGCTTGATTACACTCTTCAAAATGATCTGGGGAGGCTTTCCCAGGTCAGGTATCAGAGTGCAGGCACCGGTATTTCCCGCCGGTTTGATTTTATACGTCAAATTTCAACCTATGCCAATTACCGGCATTCGGAAACTAAAAATTTTACCAATCCCAGCTCCGATAACATAAATGACGGGATATACGCGGGATTGCGGTTTAGCCTTATAGGAGACTTGTATTATTTTTTAAATAAACAATGGAATTGGATCGATGAAAGGTTTTACGGAGATATTGCAAAGACGGAAGCTTTGGAAACAGGTTTTGATATCAATAACAGGATATTTAACAGCCGGTTTTATGAAAATATCCGCTTGACTTATCGCGATGAAGAAACCGGGGCTTCCCGCCTTGGTTTTTTATCAGGCGAAGATTATGCCGAGGGATATGGAGAGCTTACGTACAGAGCAAGCGACGACAAAGAGGTCTACTGTTCTACCCGGATCCGTCACGTCTGGCCTAATGAGAAATCATTGCCCCGCAGAGTGGAAGCGGATTTTAACGCAGGTTTGCGCTATGTGTGGGATACCGGAGTGCGGTGGGAGACTAAGGGTAATATAGAAGGTTATGTTTTCAGAGATTTAAATTCAGACGGCCTGCGCCAGCGTGAGGAAGCGCCGGTTGAGGGCGTGACAATATGGCTTGGGAAAAACAGGTCCGTAGTAACTGATATCTTCGGATATTTTAAATTTACCGGCATTAAGGGCAAAAAGCGTATGTGAATCTTGATGTTGCCACGATTCCTTCCGGGTACGTCCTGACTGTTCCGGCAAACCAGGAATTCAATCTTGTTCAGGGCAGGACCTTACGGGTTTATTACGGGATCATTTCTCATACGGAAATTTCAGGGTTTGTTTTCTTTGATCAGAATGGTGATGGTGAATATACTCCGGGAGAACAGGGAATTAAAGGGGTAAAAATGGCCCTTGAGGATGGGACGATAGTCGTGACAGATGCGAGCGGTAAATATGTATTTAAGAATTCTTCTCCCGGCGAGCATACGGTAAATCTTGATTTAGACAGCCTGCCGGTGATTTATTTGCCGGAAAAACCGCTGACTAAAAAAGTTGAGCTTTTTGAGGGTGTGACCTACGTGTATAATATCCCGCTTAAAAAAGCAGAATAACAGGGTGAAAAATGATGAAAAAATTATGTTTTATCGCGGTAGGTATACTTGTTCTTGGTTTTAATACGGGGTTCGCTCAAGATAAATCGGAAGACCTGGAAATGCAGGTCAGTATTCCCAAGCAAAGCGGTTTGGAGATAAAAACGTTTAAAGTGACCGGGAAGACCTGGGCTCCGGCCGGGGGGCTTGAATTCTCAAACCTGACCTTTAACCAGGAAACAGGCGTTATTACTTCTGATTCGTATTATGTTATTGAAGTTGGGATCAATTCAAACGCGGAGAACTGGAGTATTAATCACGGGACAAAATCTATTTCCAATCAGGATTCAAATCTTGACAATAACATTAATGTCTCGTTTGTTAAACAGAAAGACGCGGATAACGGAGACTTGATAGAAAAGGTAAGTTTTGCCGACAGCAATAATAAATCAATTTCCAAAACTCAGTTGGGAGGCGGATGGCTGAGGGTTTATTACGGTTTGGCAACAGGCAAAGATGATGCGCCCGGAGTCAGCCCGCTTACTTCTTCAAAGACATCCGGTAAATATTCAGGCGAAGTGCATATAACTCTTACCGAATAATTTAGTTCCTGCCTGTGTGTAAGTAACAGACATAAATAGCACCTTTCTACCCTACCTTGTTCCACTCCGGAAGTGGACCAAAACAAGCCTGGTCCATGGTCCACTTCCGGAGTGGAAATGGTAATTCCCGCTTGACTTTTTCTGCAGAGATTGGTATAGTAAATCTTAATTAAAGCTTTTGATAATTTCGCAAAGGAGGAAAAATGTTAAGAAGATTTCAGCTTTTGTTCGGTATTTGTTGTGCTGTTTTTTTGCATACGAGTATAACGCAGGCAGTCGATATTTCAATTCAGTTTCCCACCGGTTCTCCCAGCATTCAAATCTCAAAAATTATTGCCAACTCTCCTTTTAACGGTACAACTGATACCTGGCCCGCAAAAGGTTCTCCCTCTGAATCATCATTTGGTTTTGGGGCACTTAAAGAATTAACTGACCCTCAAACAGGAGAGAAACTGGGGGTTTTTGGTCCTGCTGATAGAAGATACTATGCGATTGATCTCGGCGTTAGCGGGGGTGGGACACCGACAAATTTTGACGGTTTTCAAATTTCATATAGAACCAATAGTTCTTCGGCTGTTAACGAAGGAGATAAAATCGTTGTGGTAGTAAAAACAATGACTTTTGTAGATGTGGGGAAAAATCCGACAGAAGATCCAAGAGATATTGTTTTATTGAAGAATGTCTCATCTATTAAACGTATTAGCGCGAGTGATTTCCAGGGACATTGGATTCGTTTGTACATAGGAATCATTACAAATCCGAAAGATAGTAGTTTAACAGGTGTTCCCGGAGTAGATTCAACAAAACCGACAAATGTTTTTACTTCAGGCGATGCCGGAGGCAGTTATTCCGGAACTTTTACAATTTCCAGCGGAGGAGTATCTCTTTAACGGTTATGTTTTTTTAAAGAATAAAATAAGAGGGGGGATAATGAAAAAGGCGCTATTTGTTTTAATAGGGGTTTTTATCTTTGCGACGGCTCAGTATGCGTTTGCGGCGTTTAAAATTGATAAATACGGGGAGAAATATGATATTTATCCGGGGAAAGTTGTGTCAGGAACGATCCTGGTTGAAAATACATCGAATAAGCCTATAACGCTTAATTGCTATATGAGTGATATCGTTTTCCTTTCGCCTTTTGATGGGACAAAAGATTATGCCCCCGCAGGTAAAACTTCTTATTCCTGCGCTAAGTGGGTATCTTTTTCTCCTAAACAGTTTTCTTTGCCTCCTAACAGGAAACAAAAAGTAAGTTATTCTATTCAAGTGCCTGAAACTATTTCCGGAGGATATTACGGAATTCTTTTTTTTGAGGAAGGTTCCGGTTCCAGCGAAGGTATAGGCGTGAAGTTTAGGATTGGCTGTGGTTTTTCATTGTTTGCTCCTGACAAAGAACGCAATGCTGTGGTCGAGGATATAGCTATTAAAGGCGCAGTGTGCGGAGGAACTGTTCTTAATAAAGGTAACGTTATTTTACCTGTTAAAATCAGTTATTATATTATGGATGCAAAAAATGAAGTCGCGGTAAAAGACAACCTTAATGATATAACGTTGCCTGTTGGCGAAAAAGCGTCGTTTTCGGCAAAGCTTCCGCCTAAACTCGAACCCGGCACATATACATTGTTTATGAATTTTAACTTAGGCGATAATAAAGCGGTTGCCAAAGAAGTAGAATTTTCCAAAGATGAAGCAGGGGATTTGAAAATCCTTCAGGTAAAAGATTAAAACAGGAGGTTTTACACCGGCTGTTCCTTTTGAGTCGGGTGTAAACGGTGAGTTTCACCGACCTCCAGAGAATAGGTTAAATCAGGTGTACAAAAAAATAAGCCCCGGTCTACTAATTCTGCGCAGTTAGTAAACCGGGGTTTTTCTTTTTGCGGCAAATCAACGAAGGACTTAGTTTATCGCACGTAAATAGTCTGAACTGTGTTCTGCGAATTCGCTAATTGAGTCTCCCCGCGTGATTCTTCCTGCTGGATTTCATTTGAGGAAGAGGTTGGGGCCCCTGCGGAATCTTCCTCTTGAATTCCTTTATCCGTGTCCGTGTTTTTAATATCTTTTTGAATAACAGTATCTTCCGCTATCGCGGGAGCGTTAACTCCCGGAATTGCCGGAATTGTGCATGATACAGTAAAACTTTCCGCTGAAGCGATTGTTTGTCCCGCCAATAGAACGATAAGTCCGGTTATGACCATAAGCATTAAATTTTTCATGATGTACTCCTTTTTGCCGCATCGAAGGTTTTTTAAGATCAAGGTTTCCAGCCCCGGCTATAACGTCTGTTTATCGGGCTTATAGCCGTTGGCAGATTCTATATACCGAAGCTGGAAACCTTCCCCCTTGATAATAGTGACCCCCATCGTTTTAAGCGTCCGTGGCCGGTGTGATGATCTTATATGATTCCTCCCCCTCAAGAGTGTGATGGGTGTTACCTATATCTCAAAGAGCTCCGTGGCTGGCGGTGTTGTAATTCTATTGAGAACAATGTGTTAATTTCTGGATAATCTTATCTTCAAGGTCTTTTTCTGATTTAATATCTGTACCGCTGATCTGGAGTTCTTTCGTAAAATCTATCATCCAGGAAATAAGCTTAGCCCGTGAAAGTTTAGTTCCTGTGGAGAAAAGGGCGTCTTTTCCTATTTTGTCGAGGAAGTCAATTTCGTCTCTGTTTAAAAATGTCACTACTCTCTGAATATTCATGTGCCCCTCAATAAAATAGCCCCGGTAACATTCGTCGCCGGGGCATTAGGGAAAGGATGCTGTGTTGTAGCATCCACAAAAAAACCCTAAGGCTATTACCTTAGGGTATCAGTATTTATCCCCTTTGGTAGTGCAGCCCCCCGACCATTGTCGGGGCTGTCACTTTGCGTCCCAGCATTACTGCTAGTTTGCCTTTATCAGCAGGAAACTTTAATTGTCATAGTAAATATAGCACACAATGTGCATATTTTCAAGTTGCACAAAGAAAAAATTTATAAAAATACAAAAGTGTAAATTGTGCAATTGTTAGCTCTTTGTTCTTAGGTCTTGGTTCTTAGGTTTTTATTACCGATTTTTCTAAGAGCTAAGAGCTAAGAGCTAAGAGCTAAGAGCTAAGAGCTAAGAGCTAAGAGCTAAGAGCTAAGAGCTAAGAGCTAAGAGCTAAGAGCTAAGAGCTAAGAGCTAAGAGCTAAGAGCT
>JAQUMS010000028.1 GCA_028717985.1 Candidatus Omnitrophota bacterium | reverse complement strand
ATAAAACTCGGTCCAGCTCCGTTCGGAATAACGGCCGGTAGGATTATCAGGATTATGCACAGACCCTGTCCTGATCTGAGAAGAAATCCCTTTTGACTCCAGCATAGAACTTGAAAGCCGGGCCCAGTCTTTATCATTCCCTTCGCCGGAGGCTAAAATCTGGTCCACGGACTCACTGCCGTGAGAGGCAAAATTAGTCGTTATTTTCCATGTAGAGCCCCTTCCATGACCGGCGTAATTGTCTTTAAAAACCAATCGCGCTGAAGATTCGTCGCTGGCCATATCCAGATGAGACGCGAATTCTTGTACCTGTGAAGATGCAGGATCAATAGTTCCGTCGCTTTTTGCAACACGAGGATCGGAATTCATATAGGTAAATTTCATGGTCTGGTCGTATTTCACCAACACGGGAGTAGAGGTCTCGCTTTCAAACCCCAGATCGTTAACCGCCTTAACCTGATACGTCTCACGGAAAGAATAATGCTGGTCGGCGGAAACACTGACAACATCGGATTTACCATTTCGTTCAATCTGATTACCGGTAATCCCGGAGCCGGGCATTGTTATCTCAATCGGATAAAAATCCCCGGAAACCGGCTCCTGATTAATCTTATTCCCGGAGCTATTATATATGTTATATTGCTCTCCGTCTCCTGACGGAAAATAATCCATCAGATTAACGATCCCTGTTAATTTATCGGGAATTTTTACATTCGCCGAATTCAACCCCTGAGTTCCGATCTTATTTAATTCACTCGTTGAAGCGGAAACCTGAAGCTCATTACCGGATTGATGTTCCCATTGGGCCAACTCATTGCCGGTACCCATAATCTCCGTAGAGGGATATTCAATTACATCCTGGTCCATTGTCGGCAGGACTTCCCCAATCCCAAGGTTCTTGGTGACTAAATTAGTAGCGGAACCAAGCACCCGCTTATAATCTTCAGTGATGTCAGAAGCATGTACTGTTGACACGCTCTCCTGAAGGGCATCCCGGACTTTCGGATCCTCCAGAATCTTGCGTGTTTCAGCCTGGCTGGGGTATACGACTTCGGTATTGCCGCTTTTAATTATTTTTTCCGCCTCCTGAGGGCTTACAACCACCGCGCGTACGTTTCCGCCTGATTTTTTATTATCCTGATTCATTATTACTTTTCCCCAACTTCCGCTTCCTGATCCCGAACTTGAAGCGCTAATCGTCTTTCCGCTTCCCGCGCCGGCGGCACTGCCGAAACTGCCCGCGACGGCGTCAGGTAAAGGCAGAACACACAACACCGTGAGTGCTCCAGCAACCACCCGTGTTTTAAAAATACGCATCCGGTTCATGAATCCTCCAATTCCCCTCCCTCTAATTCAAATCAAAAACAAAAAACCACGGACCGGTAACCCAAGAGTTTTTCTCTCATGTTTTACCGAACCGTGGCGTAAAGAAGACGTAAAATCTTCTGTTATTATTGGCAGGCGTTTTTTAAAAGAACTAAAAAATTGTATTTAAAATATACCTTATACCGAATCTGGATTCAAGCCGAATAACAAAATTTTGCTTGTATTAACCCCTGCCGCCGGGACTTATGTAATGAACAAACATTCGATCTTAGTTTTATGTATCCCACGCATCTGGGAGGAAAAACATCATGTTAAGGGGTATAGGGTAATTAAAAACTCCCCTTAAGCATATCATTTTCCAGTTTATCTATTTCCTGTCTGAGCATATCGGGAAGTCCTAAAATATCCACATCCATAAAGCCCCGGACTATAATTGACTGGGCTTCTTCAGCGGTAAAGCCGCGGGAACACAAGTATTCAATTTCGTCTTTACTGATCTTTCCGATCGCGGCTTCATGAGAAAGGTTCACATCCCGGTAATTGGTTTCCATTTCGGGGATCGCATGAATAATTCCTTGTTCCGATAAGATCAAACCCCGGCATTCAAGGTGCCCTGTAACGTCTTTATTTTCAGCCTTAATATGCCCGCGGTTAATAACTCTGCCGCCGAGGCTGACAGACCTCGCTATGATTTCTGCCTGTGTATTCCTGCCTTTCAAGATCACCCGCGACCCTATATCATGAAAAGAATCCGGATGAGAAAGAATAAGCGAATTATACCGTGCGCGCGCATCGGAGCCGTTTAATACCGTAGTTGGATACATGGTTATTTCTTTTACCGGCCGCAGGGAAATATAGTTGGAAATAAACGACGCTCCTTCCTCAACAAGCGAAATACTCATCGGTTTTACCGATACGTCCTCCCGCCAGGAATGAATCATCGTAAAGTTTAAATACGCGTCTTTTTTAACGAAAAACTCCGATATTCCAAGATGAAACCCTTCGTGAGCGGCCTCAGACGCCGAACAGCCCGTAATCAAATAAACCCGCGCGCCTTCCTCAACCACAATTATATTATGAACTTTCTGCTGAAATCCCTGGGATTTAAGAAAAAGACAGGCCTGAATAGGAAGCTCCACTGTTTTCCCTTTTTTAACCCTGATAAAATACCCGCCTTCGGTATCAAGAGGGTAATCCCGGTTCAATGATTTAAAAGCCTGCCCGTAATAATTTTTTATGTCGGGCAGTTCCTTCAATGCGTCATGAATGTTCATGATTTCAACATCATCGGACAAACTCCGGGAAAAAACTACACTGCTGTCTTTCTGTAAAAAAGTCGCGGAACGCATATCCTCGGAAATATCAATCCCGGATGAAGAAATAATTTTCTTCTCTTCAGGTTGAATGTGTCTGGCTATTTCACCCTTGGACATACGCACTCCTTGCACTTATCGTAACCGTACTTCCTGATACTCTCAAACATTTCCTTCGGATTGCCCACACACCACAATTTACCCTCAATCATAACACAGCTGTTTTTTGCTTTAACATACTCCAGAATATATCCCGTATGAGTGATCATTAAAGCCGACTTGGCTGCATCTCTGAGATAATCGCTCAAAACCTTTCCCATGATACCGATATTCTCCAGATCAACGCCCGATTCCGGCTCATCAAGCAAAAGAAAATCGGGATTCTGCAGGATTACCTGGAATAATTCGGAACGTTTCATTTCTCCCCCGGAGAAACCGAGATTAATATCCCGGTCCAGATGTCCGGTTAATGCCAAACGTTCGGACATCAGCCTGATATCTTTCTCATTTTTTGACAACACGCGCGCAATCTGGCTTAATTTAACGCCCCTGATTGCAGGCGGATGCTGATACATAATACCTAACCCTAATTTAACCCTCTGTTCAGTGGAAAAATCGTTAATCTTCTTCCCCTTAAAGATAATATCACCCTTCGTAACTTCATACCCTGCAAAACCCATAATAGTTTTTATAAGGGTGCTTTTCCCGCTGCCGTTAGGCCCAAATAATACGGCCGCTTCCCCTTTTTTAATGGAGAAATGAATATTATCAAGAATCAGTTTCCCCTCGACCTCAACGGAAAGGCCATTCACTTCCAGCATCACAGATTTTCTCCTATTTTTTTATCTTGGAATCCTTAAAAAACGCGTAATATCCGCTTATATCGAACCCAAACACAACCATATTCCCGCTTGAAGGAGAAACCCTCAGCCTTTTGATTAAATAGACATCCCGGGCAGAATGGTTCCTTCCTGTTTTTACCGCGACCGCCGCTTTGTATCCTGCAGATTCCACGATATTTCTTATATGAAGATTAAACCGGCCGTTAGGATAACTGAACAGAGAAACCTCTCTGCCTAATCTTTGTTCAAAAGCATTTTTGGAATCCCGGATTTCATGCTGAAGCTCTTCTTCTGAAGAAATATCCTTCAGAATTTTATGGGAAAACGTGTGGGAACCAAACGTGATAAGCCCTGACCCCTGCATTTCTTCTATATTATTCCAGCTTAAGCGGCTATTATCGGATCTGTCAACTTCATTGTAAACCAGAAAAATCGTGGCAGGAAAACCATATTTCTTAAGGATCGGGAACGCGTTAAGGTAATTATCTTTTGCTCCGTCATCAAAAGTTATCGCGACTGTTTTAGGAGGGATTTTTTTTCCCATTTTGATCAGGCCCGCGAGTTCGTCCAACGAAATCACCGTAAACCGGTTTTCCTTCAAAAATTTCATCTGCCGCTCAAACACGTCTTTTTGTATGCTTAATCTGTCACCATAATTAGCATTTAAAGGAACATAATGGTACATAAGAACAGGCGCGACATACTGAGATCGGACAAACACAATAGTTGGCGCGGCAATAACGAAAAATACAATAATACAGAATTTAACAAGGCTTATTTTATTCTTCTTCATAAAAATATTTACTTTCTATGGTTGTTCGAATATCTCATCCGCGTTTTCAGACCTGATGATTTCGGCCCCTTTTTTCACGATTTCCTGAACGGCATGTTCGGAATCCCACGGCTGCACATTCACGCCCCGGACGGCATCAATAAGAATTTTAACATGAAACCCCAGATTCCGCGCGTCTAACGCGGAAAATTTAACGCAATAATCCGTCGCTAAACCGGCAATCCATATCTGGCTTGTTTTTAAGCTCCTTAAAATTTTTTCAAGTGAGGTCCCGTTTTTATCTTCGGCATGGAAAGCCGAATAGCTGTCTTTTTCGGGATCCATTCCTTTATAAACTAAAATCGTAGTCAAAGGCAAATGAAGCATAGGATGAAACTCGGCACCGGGAGTTTCCCGCACGCAGTGAACAGGCCACATCCCGCCGTATTCTTTAAAATGTTTTGTTTTTACCGGATGCCAGTCACGGGTAGCGATCACAGGCCAGTGGCGGGAAGAAAATTTTTCAATATAGGTATTAATAACGGGGATGATTTCGGTGCCGCCGGAAACACCAAGAGCGCCGCCGGGGCAAAAATCATTTTGAACATCCACAACTAATAAAGCATTATTTGTCACAAACCCACCCCTGTTCGATAATTTTCCCGCTGATACGCCCGTCAGGACAAAGCTATCGCGTTCATCGATAGAATATTTTATATTTTTGATTGGGAGCTGTAAAAGCTAAGAACTGTCTTTATTCAGGAATTAGGAACATACAAGCTTAAACCTATATATGCGTTTTCTGTTTAGACAACACTTCTTCTTCAAAATACGCGCACAGGGCATCCACAACCCGGGGATCATACCTGACCCCCTTATATTTATTAAGCTCTCCTTTTGCTTCTTCGTAGCTCATTGCTTTTCGGTAAGGGCGGGTACTGATCATTGCGTCAAAACAATCTGAAACAGTCAAAATCCGGGCTTCAATCGAAATCTGATCACCCATTAAATGATCCGGATACCCTTCTCCATTAAGCCACTCATGGTGATGACGGACAGGATCGCGCAAAGCGGAAAAACCGTGAAGAGGAATAATAATACCCTCGCCTATAGAAGGATGCTGCTGCATAATGGTGCGCTCAACATCCGTTAAAGGGCCTGATTTTAGCAGAATCGCATCTCCCACTCCGATTTTCCCGATATCATGCAAAACACCTGCGTTTTCAATAATTTTTATCTGGCGCTCTTCAAGATTCAGCCGTTTAGCGACCTGCACTGAATATTTACTGACCCGGTCGGAATGCCCCCGGCTGTATACATCCCTGGCTTCCACGGCGATCGCAAGCGCGGTAATGGTTTCAAAATACGTCCTGCCGGCATCTGAATTAAGCCGGGAATTCTCCATAGCCAACGCAATCTGGGACGAAATATTCGAAAGTATCACAATATCGTCTTCAATGAAATTATCATCGCTATCCCTGCCGCTGATCAAAAAAGCGCCTATAACGGCATTACTATAGATCAAAGGCACACAAACCAAGGGAGGCTCGAAAATCTCGGGACCGCGGTGGGAATCGCTCTGGGAAGGAATTTTGCTTAACTTCGGCACAATCAAAGGTTTCTTTTCTTTCACAACCCAGCCAAGCGTCGAATGCTCCAAGCCAACCCTGCTGTTACGGGAAAACGCGATATCGGATACCCCTGACGACCCGCGGACTACCAAATCATCACTTTGAAGCAATAAAACCATCCCCATCCGGGCGTTCAAAGAACCAACCGTCGTCTTAACAATTAAATCGAGAAAAGCATCAATATTATCGGCAAACGACACACCGCTGGCGACATTGGTAAGAAGAGTTTGAAGCATACGCTTTGATTTTTCCAGTTCTTTGATATTCTGCTCGAGCTTCCGGGTAATTTCGTTAAAAGAACGGGCAAGCTGGGCGATTTCGTTGTCTCCCGAGGTTTTTATCGTAACGGAAGCGGAGTTATTCCCGTCCACTGCCTCTTTTAATTTTTTTGCCACGCTGATCATATTATGCAGCGTTTGCCTAATAGCAAAAAAACTCAAAACCATGAAAAACGCTACCCCAAAGATGAAACCGATAAAAAGCTTATCAGATTCAACTTTTATATCACCGGAAACATACAGGATAAAAAATAAAACCACAAGTAATACAAACGGAATCACAGAAAGCAACACAAAAAAAATAGAAAATTTACGCATTACGGAAACATCTTCAACAGACCGTAACCCAAGCTTTCCCATCGTGTCCTCCGGAATTTTTAAATTATTTTTCTTTATCCCTGCTTTACGGACTCACGCGCAGTATTCCTGATCCAATATAAATCACGGTTATGATTTTTCCATGCCTTCACGATACAATGCCCCATAAGCCGGAAAAAAGCGTTTCTGAAACTCAATTGAGTGAACAAAACAAGAGAATTATATATCGAATAAAATTTGCAGTATGCCCTGACCACATTCAACTGCAGCTCTTTCGGAGAAACAAGATTGGGCCTGAAAACAATGTGTTGTCCGTCATATAAACTCCAGTCCTTGGTAAAAATACGGTTCTCCCCAGCAAGGAAATCATGCGTCTTGGTCCCGGGAAAAGGAGTGAGAATCATCATTTGGATCGTATCAATCTTTTCTTTCAAGGCAAACCGTACCGTATCCCACACAGTCACCGCGGTATCATCTTCTCCCCCTAAAACAAACATACCATGGATTTTAATGTTTTTGCGGTGAAAATTACGGATAGAATCAATAATTTGAGTAACGGTTTGTTTTTTGTTGAACGCCTGAAGGGTTTTCTGGTTGATTGATTCAAAACCGATACAGACGACTCGACAGCCCGCTTTATGCATTAAATCCAATAATTCCGGATCACGCGCGACTTCACATCGTACTTGGCACGTCCACCCCTTGATTTTCTTTGGAATTATTCGCGCCAGCAGATCCCTCGTCCTCTGGGGATTGGCGACAAAATTATCATCGCAAAAAAAGATATCTTGTTTCTTGGCAACATCTAATTCCATGAGGACGCTTTCGGCCCCGCGGAAACGGTATTTATGCCCAAACATCTTGGTAACCGAACAAAAACTACAACCATGAGGACAGCCTCGGGAAGTCGAAATAGGACGTATACGGAGACTTTTCATTCCCTGCACCAATGAATAATCCGGTATTGGAAGAGAATCAAGATTTTCCACGGCTTTACCCTGGACAAGAGAATCCTTGATCTTCCCTTCAACCATATCGCAAATAACTTCCTCCGCCTCCCCGATTACGACCTGGCGCGCATACTGTAACGCTTCATACGGCATTAAACTCGCGTGAACCCCGCCGATAATTACTTTTTCGCGGGGGAATTTTTTTGCTATCTCATACCCGCGTTTTGCCGTAGACGTCAGTATGGATATCCCGATAATATCGGCGTCAATTTTTGAATAATCGGGAGTATATACATCTTCTTTATAAATAGCCACGTCATGCCCGTGGTTTTTAAGAATAGTACCCAGGTATAACGGCCCCAAAAGCGGCATGGGAATCTGACTGTAGACATTCGCCAGTGCCGCGCGCGGTTCAATTAAAACAACTTTCATGTGTCAACTCCTTTAAACACGGGAAAATCAAAAAAATTTTTACCCGAGTTTCTTACTGTTTTTAATACTCTCTTTTCTCATACAGAGCTTTTTTGTCCCCTTCGCCTCAAAAGCATCCTCATCCGCGCCAGCAATTTTTCAAAATCGACAGGTTTAGAGAGATAATCATCGGCACCCGAATCAAATCCTTTCAGTTCGCTTTCTTTATCAGCCTTCGCCGTAATCATAATCAAAGGAATAGACGCGGTTTCCAGTCTCGACCGCAGTATTTTAGTCGCTTCAAAACCGTCAAGAACAGGCATTTTAATATCCATAAGAATTATGTCCGGCCTGAAATTAAAAGCGCTTTCAATCGATTCCTGTCCGTCTTTGGCGGTTACAACATCAAACCCCTCAGTAGCAAGCCGCCGCTGGAAAGACATCAGGACATCCGGCTCATCATCGACAACAAGAACGCATGGCTTGGTCCTCTCAGCGGGAACCTTCTCGCTTTCCGCCCCTTCTTCCATGACTTCCGCGACACGAACTACTTCCTCTAATGTTGTAGCCCCTTCTGCGACCTTGCGGATTCCCGACTCAGCCAAAAGATGAAAACCGCTGTCCTTGGCCTCTTTAAGTATCACATCTTCAGAAGAACTTTTCGCGATCAGAATTTTAAGTTTTTCCGTAACCTTAAGCACTTCAAATATCGGCGCCCTGCCCAGAAATCCGGAAAACACGCATTCCTGGCATCCTATACCTTTATAAAACACCTTTATTCCCGCCTGTTCAATGTACGATTTAAATTTTTCGATGACTTTCGGCTCCGGCTGATATTCTTTTTTACAATGAGGACAAATCGTGCGCACCAGCCGTTGGGCGATAATCAAAACAATGGATGAAGAAACAAGAAACGGTTCCAGCCCCATATCAAATAACCGGGTAAGAGTACCGACGGAATTATTCGTGTGCAGCGTGGAAAAAACCAAATGGCCGGTAAGCGATGCCTTAAACGCGATCCCCGCGGTCTCGGCATCCCTAATTTCACCTACCAGAATAACGTTAGGATCCTGGCGAAGGATACTGCGAAGAGCTTCAGCAAACCCGAATTTAATCGCCGGGTTAACCTGTATCTGATTAATTCCGTCGATCAGATATTCAATAGGGTCCTCTATCGTCACAATATTGCGTGTTTCACTTTTAATATAATTTAACGCCGCATACAAAGTGGAAGTTTTGCCCGACCCGGTAGGCCCTGTAACAAGGACCATCCCCTGAGGTTTAGTTATAGCTTCACGGAAAGTCTCAAGCTCTTCCGGGCTGAAACCGATCCTCCCTAAATCCGTCTTTGAAAGATTGACATCCAAAAGCCTGGTAACGATTTTCTCCCCGAAATGCGTAGGCAAAACGGAAATTCTTAAATCTATCTTACGGTTTTCGGCGAAAAAACTACTCCGG
>JAQUMS010000027.1:1030-9637 GCA_028717985.1 Candidatus Omnitrophota bacterium | reverse complement strand
GGGAGAGTGGCGATGACGACGAATGGGGGTGGCGGATCTCCGAGCGATGAGCTCGCGCGGCGGCTCGACGCGGCTATGTTCTTTTAATGTAGTCCCGGACTCAACACGATGGGCAATATCTTCTAATATCGCTTTTGTTTTTTTATCCGGGGAACCGACCGATAAATCCTTGAGGCTGGTTAATAACGGAACACCCGAATCAAGAGAAATAGCCAATTGGGTAGTTATATTCAAAACCTCAACGGGAGAAAGCTTAAAATCTTTTTTTGAACTTGATTTTGAAACCGTGGCGGCCGTAAACGCTTTCGCTTCTATAAGAAAACAACCCAGCTTATTTAAATGATTGGCTAACTCCAGCTCATTTTCAGCGACAAGAACACCCTTGATCAAACGGCCGGAATTATCCCGTGCTTTATAGTTATAATTCCTCATGATTATTTCTCGCTCCAGCTCCAGGGATCGGTTGTCTTAGTTCCGGGACCGCCGGGAGGGGGATCGACATTAATATTCACCAATAACTCCCTTTGAGAAATAACCGTGCCGTTTACAACCCGGCCTTTGGATTCTAACTTAAGTTTTTTCGCCCCAAGATCGACCACGTTAAATTTATATTTCCCCACGCTGATATCAGTATACCAACATCCTGCGTTTGTATCATCAGCGCACGGCTGCCAGCCCGTTGTCCCGACATTATTATACGCAAAGACTTTACCCCGGGCAAGGCCCGCTTCAGCCAGATAAAAAGCAGTCAGCGCATTTTTTTGGGAAAGAAAAACATTTGACTGCGCCTGCCACATCCCCGCCAAAGCGACCAAAACTATTCCTACCACTAAAATTGTCAGCAGAACAAATATTAAAAGCTGGCCGGCATGTGAATGTTTCTTAGAGTGTCGCGCGGGTACCTGTAGCTGCATATAGTAAATCCTTTATGTATTAATTACGGGGATGAACATACGTGCGTAATGTAAAATCCTTATTTCCTTCAATCGTATTCGGACGAGTAGGGTCGGGACGCACCGATATTTCTATCCTATACACCCCGCCGCCCATATCGGTAAAAATCTCATCCCCATTGGGATTATCTACCACATAATTACATAACTCTTTTCTATTACCGTTTGCTTCCTGGAAAGACTGGGGCTGGCTCGCAAGAATAGGATTGATATCCATTCCCCTGTAAATAATCGCGGGGTCTCCGTAATTATTCCCGCCCTGCTGTTCCCCCCGCCAATACCAGATACGTCCATTCTGGGCTCCGGGATCTATAACAGAGTATATCTGTGTTTTTAATTTACCCTTCACACCTCCGGCGTTTGTGACTCCGGTACTTGCTCCATTCCCCTGGCGGATTTCATTACTCAAATATTCCATGGCCCAACGGGCGTTTTCCAGGCATCTCAGGCTGTTTCTCTGGCGCTGCCAATCTTTCACCGCTTTATAAAATGAACCCGCCGCGACGGAAAAAACTATGCCTAAAATTATCACGCTCAGCATAATTTCAATCAACGAAAATCCCCGGGCCCGCAAAAATTTTTTCATATTTTAAAAACTTGAAATAAGAGTGCTCATCGTGATTGACTGTTCAACGTTGTTTTCTCCCGTCCAAAACACCTGAACATCCACGCGTTTTAAATCAGAAATATAAACCGGCCCGTTTGATATCGTCACGACTCTTCTGAAATTCGAAAAAGACGGTATGATACTATATCCTTCGCTTGTCGTCCCATTGACCTGAGGCCATATCCCTTTTTCTTCCAGTTTCTCCTCGATCAGATAACAGGCAATAGTTCTCATTTTGATCTTTCTCAGCACGCGGTACCCCTGCTGAAAAACAATCAACATGGAAATAACAATAGTTAAAACAATAGGAATGCAGATCGTTGTTTCAACAAGGCTTAAGCCTCTCCTGCCTGCGGGAAGGAAACCGAATTTGGGAAAACGGAGTTTTCTGAAAATCATACTCATCAGTCGGCTTTGACGAATCCGGTATCTTTAAAAACGGTAACTGTCCGAGTTCTTCCACCCGTTAAACTTAACGTCACAGTAAAATCTCCGCCACCCCCATTATAGGTAGTGCCTTTAGGGGCATAAATCCATAAGTTGGCGTTAGCCAGGGTGAGGCTCGATTTAAGAGCTACGCGTTTCAAAAGGTTTGTTTGGACAAAATCAGCGGCTGCTCCGTTTGGAGAACGGTAGATTGAATACCGTTTATTGGTAGCGTCAAAATTTATACCGCGGTGTTCGTGCTGACTTATAGCCGACTCTTTAGTCCAGGAAAGATCCGCGACAAGCATACGGGCTTCAGACTCAAGCTGCCGACGGTCAATGGTATTCATGGAAGTCATGGAAATGGCAAGGATAGACGCTATAATTCCCATAGAAACGAGAAGCTCAACCAAGGTAATAGACTTTCGTTTCATTTTGCTCCCTTTCTGTTTAGGTAGTCCAGCAAATTTAGCATACTCTAAACTTAATTTTTTTGCAATTCTTTTTTTTAAAACATATTCTATCCCAAAAAACGAAAAAAAGCGTATATTTATCTGCTTCCCCGGGGAATGCTCGTCTGCCCTGATAACAACGCAACCAGATAATAATTTTCCGTCGGCCCGGTTGACCAGATACGGATAACATTCATGGTACCGATATATCCCCATTGACCGGTACCGTCGAAAATCTGATCAAGTCGATAGGCGTCTTCAGAAGGAAACCCGTAACAACAAACACTGATGCCATCAACAATTTCGTATGTCCCATTGCCGTCGGTATCAAACGTGCTGTCATACATCTGATTATCCTGCAAGACATAGTACCAGCCGGGCAAACCTCCTCCAGCCGCCGCCGGCTGAGTTAAAGGGCTTTTTTCAAAATGGTCCAGATACGGGCCGTCCCAGCCGGTAACACCACCCGGATCTCTAAAAAAAGGACCGTTATTATTAGTGATATAATGTGATGTAATCCAACTACCCGTATCACTATAATACGATTGTACCGCCGCCTTAATGATTTTCAGGCTTGAGACTGTTCTGGCAATTTGGGCTTTTTTAATCGCTTTATATGCGTTTGGAGTAATAATCGCCGCAAGCACCCCGATAATCGCAATAACAACGATCAATTCAACCAGCGTAAAAGCAGATGAGCGAATAGCGAGTAGTGAATAGCGGATAGCGGTTAGCGGATAGCGATTAGAAAACATATCGTATTCCTTTTTTAAGTACCCCAAAATCCAATTGCTCAAGAGCTTAACAGCTCATAGCTTATGAGCGATATACTATACTTACTTCTTAATTAATGTGAGGCGTATCAGCAAGATAACACTCACGTAATTCCTTGTTAACGTGAGGTGTATCAGCAAGATAACACTCACGTAATTCCTTGTTAACGTAGAGTATCTCGTCCATCTTCCTTCATCTTCATATTTTTCTGCTATGCGCTATTACGGCGCGTTATCACGCACTACCATAATGACCAGTTCGCCCGCAGCTGAAGCTAATCCCAATCCATCACCCTGAACATATCCTGATCCCAAATTTCCGTCATCTATCATACCATCTATTTTCGTCATAGACCCCCTGGGAATCCGGCCCTGATTATCCCCGCCATTTGTGCCGGGACGATCATCATCGTAAACCACACACCCGTCAACGACACCGCTGCCGTCAAGATCTATAGTCGGATCCCATCCAATATGACCCGCCCACGGATGAGCAGGCATCCATTTTTCAACATACGGACCATCCCACCTGTTGACACCCGGCGGATTTGTTACAAAAGGATTCACGGTAGAAGTCAAACGATATGCGGGGGGCCATAAACCCGTATCGGAATAATACGCAAATGCCCCTGTTTTAATTGTTTTTGATTCTTCAATAGCACGCGCGCACTTCGACTTCTCAATAGCCTTAAAAGCGTTAGGGGCAATAATCGCCGCAAGCACCGCGATAATCGCGATAACTACAATAAGTTCGATAAGGGTAAAACCTCTCAAGCGTTTAGCGATTAGCGGATAGCGATTAAAAAACATATCATATTCCTTTTTTAAGTACTCAAAAGCTTATGCGCTTAAGAGCGATATACTATACTTACTTCTTATACTCACTCCTACCATTTATTGACAGGTAACGACAAACTGCAAATAATCCGGGTTCGTTACGTTACCTGAAACAAAAACATAACCCGTTGTTAAATTATTGTCATCAAGTATCCGGTCAATAGCCTGGAGAGAAGCCACAGGAACAGCACCATATGACTCCATTGTCACTATTCCAGCCATTGCACACGACACGCCAATTCCCGGAGGGCTATAGCCGGCCCAACGATTCCAGTTATATCTCCCGCCGCCGCCGATATGCCACGGACCGGCAACAGGCCATTTTTCCAAATAAGGACCATCCCATCCAAGAACATTAGTACACCCGGAAGCACACCCTCCCTCATTAGCCCAACAATTGCTCGGGGTAATCAGCCGCGTAAATCCAGGATCCTCTCCCCATCCGCCGGCTTTAGTACAGGGCAATGTCCCTGTATCCGCATAAAAAGCAAAAGAAGCCGACCGAATAGCTTTTATATCACCAATACACGCGCTTATTTTCGCTTTTTCAATCGCCCGGAACACATTAGGAGTAATAATCGCCGCAAGCACCGCGATAATCGCAATAACAACGATAAGTTCAATCAGCGTAAAAGCAGCGGAGCGTTTAGCGATTAGCGGATAGCGATTAGAAAACATAAAGTATTCCTTTTTTAAAGTACCCCAGAGCTTAACAGCTTATGAACGATATACTATACTTACTTCTTAATTAACGTGAGGCGTATCTGCAAGATAGCACTCACGTAATTCATTGTTAACGTGGGGTGTATCCGCAAGATAACACTCACGTAATTCCTTGTTAACGTGAGGTGTCTCTATATCGTCCCGGTATAAAACGTAAGGATCCCACCGCACCCACTGCTTACTTTAAGAACACCTGTCATATCCGAATCACTATTATCATTATCCAGAATTATATTAAGATTTTTTCTTATATCCGCGGGCAATGGAAAAACACTAATACTATGCCCGGTATTAACTTCATAGCTCCCATTTTTGTCCAGATCAAAATCTCCGTAATATGTACCTGCCCAGCCGCCATTATACCATTGTGTGTAATATAACCCCGGGGTCCCGCAGCCCGGGCTCAGAGTACCGGTCCATGTCGGTGACTTCGCCTGTTTTTCCAAATAAGGGCCATTCCATCCGACCACGCCGGTATCAACCAGCAATGGATGAGAGCCGCTTATCCACGTATATGTTGTTCCATTGGCATTAACAGGCCATTGTCCCGTATCACTGTAAAAAGACAAAATGGATTGTTTTATGCTTTTTAAATCAGCCGCCATTCTCGCGACCTTCGATTTCTCAATCGCTTTAAACGCGTTAGGAGCAATAATCGCCGCAAGCACCGCGATAATCGCGATAACGACAATAAGCTCAATCAGCGTAAAACCTCTCAAGCGTTTAGCAAGTAGCGGATAGCGATTAGAAAACATAACGTATTCCTTTTTAAGTACCCCAGAGCTCAACAGCTTAACAGCTTATGAGCTCAAAAGCTTATATACCTACATAATAATAAATATAACAATAATCACTTGATTGAACAACATTCATACTGCCGTTTGTGCCGATCCTTCCTCCGCCGGCATCAAAAACATTATCCACGGCCAACGCATCTATAGTTTCCAAACCGGCAAGCTGTATACTGGCGGCACCGGTCACATCCGCAGAACCATCCCCGTTAAAATCAAACGATTGACTATAACAACTTGTGCCCCCTATCCAGTACGTCCCAGGATACGTATACCCCCCCGCCACATAATCATGAACCAACGGACTTCGGAGTGCTTTATCTACATATGGCCCATCCCATCCAACAACATTATCTTCATTTGCCATTAATGGCGGATTGCTAAAGCTGTACGACGCACAGCCGTTATTACGATGCCCATATCCATTAACCCTAAAATAAAATGGATCGGGGTATCTCCCGGTATCGGCATAATATGCCAATATTCCGGTTTTAAGCGCTTTCATATCTGTAACGGTTTTCGATATCTGCGCTTTCCTGATCGCCTTAAAAGCGTTAGGCGCGATAATTGCCGCAAGCACCGCGATAATCGCGATAACAACAATAAGTTCAATCAGGGTAAAACCTCTCAAGCGTTTAGCGAGTAGCGGATAGCGATTAGAAAACATACAGTATTCCTTTTTTAAGTACCCCAGAGCCCAACAACTTAAGAGCTTATGAGCTCAACATTCCGGTATCAGATTTATTTACTCCCCCTGTATAAGAATAAAACCTAAGTTCCCGTTTGTATCATCTCCCTGCCATACCTGTATCCTTCCGGTATGAAGATTTCCATCATCAAGATGCTGGTCAATTTTTGTTCTCGAAACTAACGGTATCCGGAATCCCGCCGGGCCGCCGCCGTTATCAATCCACAATACATGCTCATTGCCAATTCCATCGCCATTTTGGTCACCTTGATTATAATCCCAATAATAGGTCCCGCCCCAGGGATTTTTAGGCCATTTTTCCAGATATGGGCCATCCCATGTCGCAGGCATGTTCGCATTATTTCCTCTGAAAGAAAACCCTTCTCCCGGAGCGGCCCCGGCTAACGTGTCCCCGTTAGGAATATCATCAGCCCAATTACTTCCCGGCCATTTTCCGGTGTCGGCATACATTGAATACGCCGCCGCGGCAATAGAGCGGGAATCACCCTCCACCCGTGCAAGCTTTGCCTTTTCAATCGCCTTAAACGCGTTCGGAGCGATAATCGCCGCAAGCACCGCGATAATCGCGATAACGACAATAAGTTCAATCAGTGTAAAACCTTTTAAGCGTTTAGCGGATAGCGGATAGCGATTAGAAAACATATAATACCTCTTATTTTAAAAGATTACGGTTACTAAGTTACCCCGTCACAAGGACACACATAAAATCCAGATTTTAAACTGGTGACTTAATGACGGTGTGACCTTGCGACGGTACAACTTTATTAAATTAATCATATGCCACGCAAAAATACGCGCAATGCCAATACCAACGGTCAGGCCAATGGCAAAAATTCCCCGTGCCTGTATTTCCGTCATCCAACCCCCGGTCAACCATTAACGCAATCCTATTAACGTCCTGGGCATTAAAACCTGAACCGCCAAAGTTCAATTCCACGCATTCATCCGCAACACCATCACCGCTGAAATCAGCCCATGCACCCTGCCATTGATATGAACCTCCATGTGAACCTGCCCATAAACTTAACTGCGGCCATTTTTCCAGATAAGGCCCATCCCAGGCGGCTACACCACTATAGTTCCGGACAAAATCAACACCTCGAAGACCGGCACCATAAGCATCATCATTCGGCGGGAACCGTCCTGTATCTGAATAATATCCCATTGCCGCGGATTTTATCGCCTTTAAATCAGAAACCACCCGGGCGATCTTTGCTTTTTCGATAACTTTAAAAGCATTTGGAGCTATAATTGCCGCCAACACCCCGATAATCGCTATAACAACAATAAGCTCAATAAGCGTAAAACCTTTCAAGCGTTTAGCGAATAACGGATAGCGATTAGAAAACATATGATATTCCTTTTTAAAGTATCCAGGATCCCAAACCTGCACGTTAAGAACAGTGTACTGATAAAACTCAAGAGCTTAGGAACTTAGCAGCGTAAGAGCTCAACAGCTTAACAGCTCAGTCAGTTTTCCGTTATACTAATATCCCTGCACAACAATAACCATAAGAGATGTCCCGTAAAAAGCGCTGTTCATTTCCTGGACCATACCCGTATGTAATCCGTCCCCTCCATCCATTATCTGGTCAATTTTATCGCGGGAGCCTGGAGGGACTTTGTTATTCTGATCATAGGTGCCTCCGGAATGAGCCAGATCAAACCACACAACATGTTCATTCGGTATACCGTCTCCGCTTGCATCCCAATTATTAAAATCCCACATATACGGCATTGCCCATGGAGTCATCATCCATTTTTCCAAATACGGCCCGTCCCAATTCGAGAGCGCTGTCTGAGCGCGCGCTCGTTCCATAACAGTCCCGCTATGCACAATAGCCGTGGTAACAAACCCCTCTCCATATTCAGCCGGAGAATACGGATCAGTAGGCATAGTCCCCCATTGACTTCCCGGCCAAAGCCCTAAATCGCCGTAAAAAGCGAGAGCGGCCGCTTTTATAGCGCGGATATCTTCCACAGCCCGTGTAACCTTTGATTTTTCAATCGCCCGGAAAACATTAGGCGTAATAATAGCCGCAAGAATTGCAATAATAGCTATAACAACAATAAGCTCGATAAGCGTAAAACCTTTCAAGCGTTTAGCGAATAACGGATAGCGATTAGAAATCATAAAGTATTCCTTTTGTAAAGTACACCGAGGAACCCAAGCATACTCATAACCCTAATATTGTTTATATGTTATATATCCAATATAATAAGTATAATCTATTTCCCGGCCTCTTTCAATATAGACATACCAAAGAAAAAGTCACGAAGCAGTAAAAGCATATATGGTACCGTCATACCAGGGAACAATAAGAATTGGTATGTTA
>JAQUMS010000027.1:0-1020 GCA_028717985.1 Candidatus Omnitrophota bacterium | reverse complement strand
TAATAGCCGCAAGAATTGCAATAATAGCTATAACAACAATAAGCTCGATAAGCGTAAAACCTTTCAAGCGTTTAGCGAATAACGGATAGCGATTAGAAATCATAAAGTATTCCTTTTGTAAAGTACCCAAGGAACCCAGTCCTGCCCGCCGACGATATTGTGGCGGGAACCCAAAGCATAATCATAACCCTAACATTGTTTATAGGTTATATATCCCAATATAATAAGTATAATCTATTTCCCGGCCTCTTTCAATATAGACATACCAAAGAAAAAGTCACGAAGCAGTAAAAGCATATATGGTACCGTCATACCAGGGAACAATAAGAATTGGTATGTTATTATTCAGGGAAACCGCTATCGGAGAAGGCCATAAGGTTTCCGCCCTTGTTTCAAATGGCCATATCCTTTTCCCAAGTGAATATTCCCACAAAACTTTTCCCGACCGGGCATCAAGACAGTATAAATTATTGTCCAGAGACGCGACAATTACCGCATATATATCACCGACTTTTATTCCTACCGGAGAAGAAGCGATATATTTCTTGGTTTCAAACCTCCAAAGCATTGCGCCGGTATTTACGTCAACACAATGGAGAAAACGATCGAAACTCGGAACAAATAATACATTACGCCCGTCAATCGGACACACGCAACCAGTATTTATAATATTCATACCTGCTTTATACTTCCAAACTTCTTTCCCGCTTTTGGCATCAAGACAATATAAAACTCCAAAAGGCGTTCCCGCGATAACAACATCACGATCCTTTGTTTTTGTTACAAGAGGAGAAGAACTCAAAGGCATGGAGGAAGAAAACTTCCAAACCAAAGCTCCATCGGAAAAAGACAAACAATGCATGGTTCCATCTGAAGAACTTATGTACAGATACCGCGCCCCGCCTATCTCCGCGAACGCGGGAGAAAGAAGATACGAATCCGAAACCGTCTTACGCCAGGACACAGTACCTTCAACGGCGTTCAGAGCGATAACTTCCCCTTTCTGAATATGTTTCAGCG
>JAQUMS010000026.1 GCA_028717985.1 Candidatus Omnitrophota bacterium | reverse complement strand
TGTATGCGGGGTTATAGTTTTAGGAGCGGCAATAACCATTCCGCGTTCAAGGTCGGATTTATCAACGCCTCTTAAAAGCAAACCGACGTTATCTCCAGCCTGACCTTCATCCAGAAGTTTCCTGAACATTTCTATCCCGGTAACAACTGTTTTTTTGACTTCAGGCTTAAGACCGATAATGTCAACTTCTTCGTTGATTTTAACTTTGCCGCGTTCAATTCTTCCTGTTCCAACGGTACCACGGCCTTCAATACTGAAAACATCCTCAATCGCCATAAGAAACGGCTTATCGAGATCTCTGACAGGCGCAGGAATAAAATCATCACACGCTTTTACCAGATCAAGGATAGGTTTCGCTTCGGCGCTGTTTGGATCAGTCGCTTGTAACGCCTTAATGGCGCTTCCTCTGATGATCGGGGTTTTATCTCCGGGATATCCGTATTTAGTAAGAAGATCACGGACTTCCATTTCAACGAGATCGAGCAGTTCAGTATCTGTGACAATATCGACTTTGTTTAAAAACACAACCATGGACGGAACGTTAACCTGACGGGCAAGAAGAATATGTTCTCTCGTCTGAGGCATCGGGCCGTCCGCCGCGGAAACAACAAGAATGGCGCCATCCATCTGAGCGGCACCGGTAATCATATTCTTGATATAATCAGCGTGTCCCGGACAATCGATATGAGCGTAATGACGGGTATCGCTTTCATATTCAACGTGGGAAACTGAAATAGTAACGATTTTGGAATCATCTCTTACTGTTCCGCCTTTGGCGATATCCGCATATTCACGAATCTGCGCCTTTCCCAATTTTGAAAGAACACTCGTGATAGCCGCGGTTAATGTTGTTTTACCGTGATCGATATGACCAATAGTTCCGATATTAACATGTGGTTTCGACCGTACAAATTTTTCTTTAGCCATCAGTTCACCTCCCGATTGTGAAAAATTATTATTAAGACCCCTTTGCCGTTAATGAAAAACCACTTACGATTCTCTCCGCTATATGCGAAGGCACCTCAGAATAAAACGAGGGCTCCATTGTATAGGATGCACGGCCTTGTGTCAAGGACCGTAATGCAGTGGCGTAATTAAAGATTTCCGATAACGGAACATTCGCCCTGATTGTCCTGATATTAGCCTTTGATGCCAGCGCGACGATTTTCGCCCGGCGAGAGTTCAAATCCCCTATTACCGTGCCCATAAATTCTTCAGGACATACAACTTCCATATCCATAATAGGTTCAAGCAGGCGTGGTGACGCTTTACGCATTCCTTCATTGAAACCAATTGATGCCGCCATCTTGAATGACATTTCAGAAGAATCGACATCATGATACGATCCGTCAATCAAAAGTACCTTTACGTCAGTAACAGGATATCCGGCCAAAACCCCGCTCTTAGCCGTTTCCATAATCCCTTTTTTAACCGAAGGAATAAATTCCTGAGGGATAGCGCCGCTTTTAATTTTATCCTCAAACGTAACGCCCGTGCCGGGTGTTTCCTGAGGTTCCATTTCCAGCACAACATGACCATACTGACCGCGGCCGCCGCTCTGCTGAATGAATTTACCGGTAACGACAACCTTCTTGGTGATTGTCTCACGATACGCGACCTGAGGCTGACCTACTTGCGCCTCCACGCTGAATTCGCGCACAATCCTGTCGATAATAATATCAAGATGCAACTGCCCCATACCGGCGATAATAGTCTGCCCTGTTTCCTGGTTATAGTGAACCCGGAAAGAGGGGTCCTCTTCCGCCAGTTTATGTAATGCCATACCCAGCTTTTCCTGATCATTTTTAGTTTTCGGCTCAATCGCCTGTTGAATAACCGGTTCGGGAAATCGAATGGCTTCAAGTAAAATCTGGTTTGATTCAACGCACAACGTATCCCCTGTTTTTGTTTCTTTGATGCCGACTGCGACGGCGATATCACCGGTCATAATCTCATCAATAATTTCCTGACGGTTAGCATGCATTCTGACCAATTTTGTGATACGCTCACGGACACGTTTTGTGGCATTAAAAATATAATCACCTTGTTTGATCTTTCCCGAATAAACGCGGAGATAATTTATTCTTCCGACATACGGGTCCACCGCGACTTTAAAACACAAGGCGCAGAACGGCGCATCATCAGAAGCCACAATCTCTTCAAATTCACCGGTATCCGGATCAGTCCCCTTAATCGGAGGCAAATCCAAAGGCGACGGAAGATAGTCACACACTGCGTCAAGCAAGGGTTGAATCCCTTTATTCCTGAATGATGTTCCGCATAAAACAGGGACGAATTTATTGGTAACAGTCGCCCTGCGTATTGCCGATTTTATTTCTTCAACCGACAACGGCAGATTATGAACGTATTTCTCCATTATTTCATCATCGACTTCAGCGACTTTCTCAATAAGAATATTCCGGTATTTCGCAGCATCCGCCTGCATCTCCGGAGGTACATCCAGGATATCATACCCTTTTACTGGATCAGCTTTATATGAATACAATTTGTTTTCAATTAAATCAACCATTCCGTTAAAACTATCTTCTTTCCCGAACGGGATTTGTATCGCCGCGGCGTGGGCGGCAAGTTTAGAATACATCTGTTCCAAAGTATCGAAAAAATTACATCCGGTGCGGTCCATTTTATTGATATACGCGATACGCGGAACGTTATACCGGTCGGCCTGTCGCCATACAGTTTCTGACTGCGGTTCAACGCCGCCGACACTGCAGAATACAACGACCGCCCCATCCAAAACTTTAAGGGAACGTTCGACTTCAACCGTAAAATCAACATGACCGGGTGTATCAATCAGGTTGAGCCGGAATGTTTTCCAAAACGCCGTCGTACAGGCGGCGGTAATGGTAATTCCCCGTTCCTGTTCCTGAACCATCCAATCCATTGTCGCGGTACCACTGTCAACTTCACCGATCTTATGTGTTCTTCCCGTATAGAAAAGAACCCGCTCGGAAGTCGTTGTTTTTCCAGCGTCTATGTGCGCAATAATTCCAATATTACGAAGTTTAGTTAAGTCAATTTGTCGTGCCATTTTTCTTATCTCAATCCTTATGTTTTAAGTGCTGGCTTCTTTTTCTTTAGTACCGGATCACCACCGCAAATGCGCGAACGCTTTATTTGATTCGGCCATTTTGTGGGTATCGTCTCGCTTTTTGATAACCGCACCTTCATTTTTATACGCGGACATAATTTCTTCGGCAAGCTTGAATTTCATGGGTTTGCCTTTTTTTCCCACCGCGAAATCCTTCATCCAGCGTAACGCGATGGAAGTTCCCCTATCCTGTCTGACTTCAATCGGAACCTGATAGGTCGCGCCGCCGATTCTTCTCGGCTTTACTTCAAGGCGGGGCCTGGCGTTATCAATGGCCTTATGAAACACTTTGAGAATATCGGGTTCATTAAGCTGGTTTTTCATAACGTCAAAAGCTCCGTAAACAATTCTTTCCGCGACGGCTTTTTTGCCTTCATTCATCATCATATTGATAAATCGGGCGACAACTTTACTGTTAAATTTAGGGTCGGGTAATACTTCTCTTTTTGTTGCTTTTCTTCTTCTCATGTCTCTCTTATGCTCCTGGTTATGGTGATTGTTTCAGATTAGCTTGCTTTCGGACGTTTAGCTCCGTATTTAGAACGTGATCTCCTGCGCTGGTTCACTCCCGCGGAATCAAGGGTTCCCCTTACAATATGGTAACGCACACCGGGAAGATCTTTTACACGGCCGCCACGGACCAAAACAATCGAGTGTTCCTGCAAATTATGCCCTTCACCCGGAATATACGCGGTAACTTCAATGCCGGTTGTTAACCGAACACGCGCTATTTTTCGCAAAGCAGAGTTTGGTTTTTTCGGTGTCATCGTTTTCACCTGGATACAAACACCTCTTCTCTGAGGGCATTTTTTCAACGCCATTGATTTTGATTTTTTATGTTTGGGATTTCTGCCGAACCTGATGAGCTGCGAAATTGTTGGCATAGTATTATTCCTTTGCTCCTGCCGGTTGAACCTCAGGCTGTTTTTCTTCGACAGCTTTGAGAATTTCAATATCCCTGTGTGTCCGGAAACCGGTACCAGCGGGGATAAGATGACCGACAATGATGTTTTCTTTTAATCCAAACAGGTCGTCATGTTTCCCGGCGGATGCTGCTTCAGTCAACATACGGGTTGTTTCCTGAAAACTCGCCGCGGAAATAAAACTATCGGTAGTCAATGACGCCTTGGTGATACCCAGAAGAAGCGGGGTTGCCTGTGCCGGCTTGCCGCCTTTCTTTGCAACTTTCGCGTTTTCCTGCTGGAACTGCCATTTATCAACGTGTTGATGGGCCAGAAAATCTGTATCTCCCGGCTCTTCAATACGCACTTTTTTCAACATCTGTCTGATAATAATCTCTATATGCTTATCATTTATGTGAACACCCTGCAAACGATATACTTCCTGAACTTCATTCGCGAGATATTCCTGAAGGACCTTATCGCCGCAGACACGAAGAATGTCCTGTAAAACCACGGGACCGTCTGTAAGCTGCTGGCCGGCAAAAACTTTGTCGCCTTTGTACACATTGGGATGTTTGCCGTGAGGAATAACATATTCACGGGACATACCTGTCGGAGACCTGACAATAATAACACGCTGGCCTTTTTTAGTCTGCCCGAATTCCACGAACCCGTCAATTTCGCTGATAATAGCCGGATCTTTAGGACGGCGCGCTTCAAATAATTCGGCGACGCGCGGCAAACCTCCTGTAATATCCCTTGTCTTAACGGAAAGACGGGGAATTTTCGCGATAAGATCGCCCGCTTCAGCCATCTGTCCGTCTTTAACAAGAATATGAGCTCCGATAGGAATAGGATATAAACCCATCAACTCGTTCTTGTCGTCAAGAATAAGTATTTGGGGATGAAATTCCTGTTTATGCTCGACAACAACATGCTCGGTAAGCTTCGTGACAGGATTTAATTCCTGCATAACCGTCGAGCCTTCAAGCAAATCCTCATACTTAACCTTTCCGCCTACTTCGGTCAAAATCGGCTGAGTATACGGATCCCAGCGGACAATAGAAACATCTTTGGCGATTTCATCGCCGTCTTTTATCGCGATAAACGCACCTTGAGGAACCAGATAACGCTCAAGTTCGCGGCCTTCTTTATCATTAATGGTAACCGCGCCGTTCCTGTTCAAAACAACGAATTCTTTCTTTTTCGAGGCCACGCGCAGATTATGATATTTAACAACACCTTTATTTTTCGAATTAATGAACGACTGTTCAACGCTTCTGGACGCCGTACCGCCGATATGGAATGTTCTCAATGTCAGCTGGGTCCCGGGTTCCCCGATACTCTGGGCGGCGATAACGCCGACCGCTTCTCCGACTTCCACAAGCCTTCCCGTAGCCAGGTTTCTTCCGTAACACTTGATACATGTTCCCCGTTCAGCCTCACAGGTCAACACGCTTCTGATACGGATTTTTTCAATACCAAGCTTTTCAATCATTTCGGCTTTTAATTCGGTGATTTCCTGTCCCTGCTCAACTATAACTTCATCGGTGATAATATCAACGACGTTATCAAGAGCGACCCTTCCGATAATTCTGTCCCGTAAACTGACGACGACTTCATTACCTTCAGTAATCGGTTCAATAGTTATACCGTTCAAGGTCCCGCAATCATTTTCAGTAACAATAACTTCCTGGGTAACATCCACAAGACGCCTGGTCAGGTATCCGGCATCAGCCGTTTTCAACGCGGTATCAGCCAATCCCTTACGGGCGCCGTGCGTGGAAATAAAATATTCCAGAACGGTAAGACCTTCACGAAAATTAGCGGTGATTGGATTCTCAATAATTTCACCAGAAGGTTTTGCCATAAGACCGCGCATACCTGAGAGCTGACGGACCTGCATCTTGGAACCACGGGCGCCGGAATCCGCCATCATGAAGATCGGATTAAACGGGTCCATACCCTTAAAGAGCAAATCAGAAACCCTGTCAGTAGCGTGGGTCCATATATCGATAACTTTATTATATCTTTCTTTATCCGTAATAGCGCCTTTTCGGTATTGATCTTCAACTTTAGCGACTTCGTCTCGTGCCTCTTTTAAAACCTGTTGTTTTGCTTCCGGAATGACCAAATCCTCAACGGCAATGGATAATCCGCCGATAGTAGCCATGTCAAACCCAAGTTTTTTCGCGTCATCCAACAGCTGAATGACCCGGGTATGTCCGAAACGCTTATAACAACTGGCAACCACTTCACCGATATTGCTTTTGTTGAATTCTTTGTTTACAAAACCGAATCCCGCGGGAAGTATCTCATTCAACATAACTCGCCCGGGAGTAGTCACTATGATCTGTTTTTCAGGGACCACTTTCTTTTCTGTTAAATCAAAAACACTGCTGACGCGAAGCTTTATTTTCGCGTGAAGATCAATAACTTTATCTTCGTACGCTATTAAAACTTCTTCTGCGTTGCCGAAAACTTTATTTTCACCTCTGGCGCCGTTCTTCATTTTAGACATATACGATAAACCTAAAACGATATCCTGTGTCGGTGTGACAATCGGTTTTCCGCTGGCAGGTGAAAAAATATTATTGATCGACAGCATCAGCACTTTCGCTTCAAGCTGGGCTTCCAACGACAAAGGCACATGCACAGCCATCTGATCTCCGTCAAAATCCGCGTTAAACCCGGTGCAGACCAGAGGATGCAGCTTAATAGCTTTTCCTTCGATCAATACCGGCTGGAACGCCTGAAGGCTCAAACGGTGAAGTGTCGGCGCACGGTTTAAAAGCACGGGATGATCCTTAATAACTTCATCAAGAATGTCCCAAACTTCTATTTTTTCATGGCCAATCATCCTTCTGGCGCCTTTGATCGTATGAACAAATCCTTTTTCTTTTAATTTCTTTATAATAAACGGTTCAAAAAGTTCCAACGCCATCTGTTTAGGCAAACCGCATTCATGAAGTTTCAACTCAGGGCC
This sequence comes from Candidatus Omnitrophota bacterium, assembly GCA_028717985.1. Classification (GTDB taxonomy): domain Bacteria; phylum Omnitrophota; class Gorgyraeia; order Gygaellales; family Profunditerraquicolaceae; genus STD1-16. The sequence goes on along the minus strand of JAQUMS010000026.1, from coordinate 2,850 downwards.
CACAACGATGACCGATCGGCCTGAATAATCGACGCGTTTCCCTAAAAGATTCTGACGGAAACGCCCCTGTTTGCCTTTTAACATATCGGATAAAGATTTAAGCGGACGGTTATTCGCTCCGACTACCGGCCTGCCGTGCCTGCCGTTATCCAAAAGGGCGTCAACAGCTTCCTGAAGCATGCGTTTTTCGTTCCGGATAATAATATCCGGGGCGTTTAACTCTATCAATTTTCTTAAACGATTGTTCCTGTTGATCACGCGGCGGTATAAATCATTCAAATCAGACGTGGCAAAACGCCCTCCGTCCAAAGGAACCAACGGCCGCAAATCTGGAGGGATAACAGGTAAAACCTCCATAATCATCCACTCAGCTTTATTGTCGGATTTCCTGAAATCTTCAGCAATCTGAAGGGTCTTTAAAATTTTACGGTTAGCCAACGCCTCTTTCGATTTTTCTAAATCACGGCGTAACTTCTTGCAGAAACTGTCCAAATCAAGTTCCCTCAATAACTCCTGTATGGCTTCCGCACCGATTTTCGCCTTAAATTTCCCTCCGTATTTTTCCATCGCGGCGTTATATTCATCTTCGGAAAGAAGTTCATTTTTCTTTAACGGTGTTGTCGCCGGATCTATAACCACATACTCTTCGTAATATACGACTTTTTCAATCTCTCGTAAGCTCAAGTCAAGCAATGAAGCGATACGGCTGGGTAAAACTTTAAAAAACCAGATATGAGTAACGGGAGCCGCAAGCTCAATATGCCCCATTCGCTCTCTTCGTACTGAAGAACGGTCAATAGTTACACCGCAGCGGTCGCAGGTGATCCCCTTAAATTTAATACCTTTATATTTTCCGCAGTTGCATTCCCAATCATGCACCGGCCCAAAAATCCTTTCACAGAACAAACCGTCTTTTTCGGGTTTCAACGTGCGGTAATTGATGGTCTCCGCTTTCTTAACCTCACCCTTAGACCATGACCTGATAATCTGCGGGGACGCGAGGCGAACTGAAATACTATCGAATGCTACAACTTCTTCCATCATATGTTATATCCTCACTTTTTATCTAATTTGTCCAACCGGATATCTAATGACAAGCCCTGCAATTCTTTGATCAAAACGTTGAAAGACTCAGGAGTACCGTGTGTTAACCGCTGTTCTCCTTTGACAATCGCTTCGTAGATCCTGGTCCTTCCGGAGACATCGTCGCTTTTAACTGTAAGCATTTCCTGGAGAGTATACGCGGCGCCATACGCTTCCAACGCCCACACTTCCATCTCTCCCAGCCTCTGGCCTCCGAACTGCGCTTTTCCGCCTAACGGCTGCTGCGTAACCAGCGAATACGGACCTATTGCGCGGGCATGAATTTTTTCATCCACAAGATGAATTAATTTCATCATATATATATATCCGACGGTGACTTTTTGGTCAAACTTCTCGCCGGTGTAACCGTCAGACAACTGAATTTTTCCGTCGGGCGGCAAATTTGCTTTAATCAACATATCTTTAATCTCGGCCTCGGTAGCGCCGTCAAACACGGGGCTCATTGTATAAAACCCGAGCGCGCGCGCAGCCCAGCCCAAATGAGTTTCCAGGATCTGCCCGATGTTCATACGGGAAGGAACACCCAAAGGATTAAGGACTATTTCTACCGGTGTGCCATCAGGAAGATACGGCATTTCTTCCTCAGGCAAGATTTTTGCCACAACACCTTTGTTCCCGTGCCGGCCTGATAATTTATCCCCGACCTGAAGCTTGCGCTTGGTCGCAATATAAACAACGACACGCTTCAAAACACCCGCGGGAAGTTCATCGCCGCGCTTGACTTTTTCAATTTCCTGCTGTTGTTCGGCAACGAGTTCTTGAATCTGCTCGTCGTAAGAAATCACAAGCATTTTAGCTTCTTCGTTATCGTTTATATTAACACGTTCAACCTTTGATTTATCCACGCCTAAGAGCTGGCTTAAACGGGTTATTTTTTCCGCTTCAAGGTATTCAATTTCCTGTTTATAGTACGCTTTGATTTCCTTGATTTTTTCAATTTCTCTCTTCTTTTCCTCTTTAGATTTACGACCTCGTTCTTTCCGCTGAAAGACATGCACATCAACAACCACGCCTTCCACTCCGGGAGGAACCGTCAAGGAGGTATCACGCACATCTGACGCTTTTTCGCCAAAGATTGCGCGAAGCAGGCGTTCTTCGGGAGATAATTCAGACTCGGTTTTTGGAGTCACTTTTCCGACAAGAATATCTCCGGGCGTAATTTCCGCTCCGATCCTCACAATACCGCCGGCATCAAGATTCTTCAAAGACTCTTCGCTGACATTGGGAATATCCCTAGTTACTTCTTCATTCCCCAAACGGGTTTCAATCGCCTCAACTTCAAATTCTTTCACATGGATTGAAGTAAACGCATCATCTTTAATCAGCTTTTCGCTGATAATAATAGCGTCCTCAAAGTTGTATCCCCTCCAGGGAAGAAACGCAACAAGAATATTTTTACCGAGGGCAAGTTCACCATATCGTGTTCCCATGCCATCAGCTATAACCTGTCCTTTTTCAACGTGCTCTCCGAGTTTAACGATAGGACGCTGATTTAAGCACGTATCCGCGTTAGTACGCAAAAATTTCTTTAATTGATATGTCCGTTTCCCCACTGTAATGGCAAACGCGTCGACTTTATTTACTTTTCCGGCTTCTTCGGAAATTACCACCATTCCGGAGTCATACGCGACCTTTTTTTCCATACCGGTCCCGACAACAGGAGGATCGGTAATCATTAAAGGTACTGCCTGACGCTGCATGTTAGATCCCATCAGAGCGCGGTTCGCGTCGTCATGCTCAAGAAAA
>JAQUMS010000025.1 GCA_028717985.1 Candidatus Omnitrophota bacterium | reverse complement strand
CGAAATTCAAAGCGCGGGTTTCCAGGAGGCCGAGGATCTGCATTCCCTTAAGAGGAGAGCCGGAAAAAGAGATCATTTCGCTGTCAAACTTGTTCCGGAAAATTTTAAACAAATCCTCACGGGAAAAACGCTCTCCTGAAAAAGAAGAATTCCGTAAAGCTTCCGCACACGCGCGTATCTTTTCAATGATCTTGACATGAAGCGGATACCCGGAAATAAAACCTTTATCAACAAGGATCTGTATCACGGCGTCAACCCGGGACGCGAAATCGGAAAAACATTCCACCTTCTCCCATGAAAAAAACAATAATTCATGAAGACGGACAACCATCTTCCGGATATCCTCCCGGTTTACCTGTTCATCCATGTGTTTCATCGTCGAAAGGCTCAAATCATACAAATCGTTAAGATTTTCAATCTCTCCCGGAGAAACAAAAAGGCTTCCGGACAAAGGCGTTGATTCAATCCCCACAATAATCTCTTCGATCTTATGAACAAGAATACGGGTTACCGAAGGCGGATAATTTTCGAACCTGATATTTTTAATTAACGGATGGCTTAAAAGGTTAAGATAATCTTTCGCGTAATACGCATCTCCTTTTTTCGTGGACTGGGCTTTAAAAATAAAATCGAATAACGAATAAAAAACGCTTCGTTTAAGGGGATACCCCATTGACACATTGAAATCCGGGACAAAAGAGGATACTTCTGACAATAAAGGAATAAGACTGTTGGAATCAGGCATCACAATCACTGTTTTATCGGGATTTTTAATGCCCTTGATTATATCCCTGATAATACACACCTGAGAATGGATATCAAAACCTCTTGTCACTGAAAGGCCATACGACGGCTCGTTTTTTTCACCGGAATCAAAAGAAAAACCGAAATCACGGGCAAGCTCGTTTAAAACCGGCCATTCTTCCCCGCCCTGGACAAAAAGTGACGATATACCCGCCTTGCACAGAGTATTAATCAATTCACGCTCGGTCTTATGAAGATAAAAAAAGTTGCAAAATACAATCCGGCCCATTCCCTCGAGGACATTACCGTCAACGGACTGCGCGGCCAGCCTGTACATAAGGCCCCGCGAATATTGTTTTTTTTCGATAAGTATCCGATGAAAATTTTCCCGGAGGAAAATCAATCTGGTTAAAAGAAAATTCACGCTATCGGGAACATCATACCCGATTTCCGCGTTAAGCCTGATATTATCAAGAACAGTGGATTGCACATCTTCAAGATCCAATTGTTCGAAAAATGAAACGATTTCCCGCGCCCAGGGAAGAAATTCGGCAAAGCCGGCCCTTTTTTCCAGTATCTCCGGGGCATGCTCCTTTACCAGGTTGTAAATAATAAACCCCGCATCCAAATCGTTTATCAGGGAAAACCCTCCGCTTCGCTCCACCGCAAAACGCATAAATTCATCCATGGAGAAAAACCGGGGAGGAATGAAGCTTTTTTTAATCCGGCGGCTTAATTCTTTTTTCACGAATAATGCAGGCCGTTTACCTCCAAATACAAGAGAGAGACCACTCATGTCAAGGCCCTGGTTGATATACTCGTCTTCAATCAGACCAACCAGCCTTTGGACAAAATTCTCATTAAGATTACAGGTAATAAAAGTTTTCATTGTGATATAGGAGCTGTTGAGCTGATACGCACTTGAGCTCATAAGCTGTTATGTAAAAAATGCTTTTAAATTTTGCGGATTATACGCGTAAACCTTAATAATTTTATTTCTGTATTGGATTTTTCTGCAAACTAAACAACTTAACAGCTCAAGAGCGTATCAGCTTAAGAGTTAAACAGCTTATGAGCTAAATAATAACTTCCTCCAAGACCATCTCATCCAGATATACCAGATACCCGCGGATTTTTTTCCAGGCGTAAATATCCTTAAGGATACATGCGTATTCACGGACCTGATTTTCATGACTTTTTGTCGTATCGCGGGAACTCTTATAATCCACAATCAGAATCTCTTTATCCTTCACGATAAGCCTGTCAATCCTGCGCGTATTCCCTCGGGTATCCACAACCTCTTTTTCCTGAAAGACATCTCCTTCGGAAAACACGAAAAATTCACGGATTCTTTTATTTTTCAATAATTGTACCACGGTCAGACAAATATCATTCCATTCACGGGCCTCCGGCCCCGGATATGAAGCCTTCGCGTGCTCAGCCGCTGACGCGATGACCGTGCCGGCATCATCATCATCGGAAACTTTCCCGATACATGACAACAGATAATGCAGCATTTCCCCCCGGCGGATAGAAACGCTGTTTTTAACGGCTGATTCATCCGAGAATTCATCTTTCAGAAAATCAATCCAATTGCGGTAGGTTGACGGCGATATCGGAAGAACGGACTCAGTCTTTTCCTTATGTTCTTTCTTGTACATACCCGGCGTCCCGAATTCAAAAATTTCTTCGGGAACAAACGCCTGCGCGATATTCACGGAAGATCCTGATTTCGGAGGGATAAAAACATACAACTCGTACTTCGAACGGGTCAGTGCGACGTAAGCGTTGTTCAATTCATCGATCAATATTTTCTTGAATTCATCCCTATACCGGGCTTCCAGTTCCGGGGAAAACTTCGTATAATCGATTTTCAGGTGATTCAGGCTTAAATAACCGTCTTCCTGCCCAACCACAAATGACCGGCCACGGCTTTCCCCCGCCCCCATTTCCACGTCGATAGTAAAAAACGGGATTATAACTACAGGGAATTCCAGCCCTTTGGCTTTATGCACGGTCAGCGCCTGAATAGCGTGCGTCCCGGCAACCTGCACATACAAATCTTCGGAAGCGGCCGTATCAAAAAAACCCAGAAAATCCCCGATGTTCTGATGCTCTTCTTCCTGTTCCTTAATGATCTCCAGAAACCGCATAAAAAAACCCTGGTATCCGGGGAACCGGGTCATTACCTCAAAAGAATTAAAAATCGAAACCGTAAGTTCATACAACGGGATAAATCCTACGGATTTAAAAAAGCCTTCAAAAAATTTTTCCCACTGATCCGGATACCGTTCCCGGAATAAACGATACAGATATACTCCCGCGTTCTTTTCTTTAAGCCTTCCCTGGGAAAAAAGAAATAATTCCATCTCCTTCCAGGGGATCCCGGAAATTGAAGTAAAAATATCCCCCATGATGAACACCGCGAATGAAAGGTTATCTATGGGAGAATTGAGAAAACGCAGAAAAGCCGTTATTTCGCGTATAAAACCATTTTCCCTGATATTAAGTGTTTTCTCGGATTCAACGGGAATACCCTGTTCGATCAGCCAGGAAGTCACAGCTTCAACCTGATTATTCGTCCGGGCAAGGATAGCAATATCACTATAGTCAAAACGTTCAGTAAGCCGCGAAAGCAGGCCTAAGACTTTTTCTTTGATCAGCATCTGCGTATCATCGCTGTTTGTTCCGGAAATCCTCTCTACCTTCACAAAACCCTTGTCATTTTCTTTTTTCCATTCCTGGCGCGCTTCGGCGAAAATCCCTATAATACAATCAATATCCTGATCAAGCAGTTCAAAAGCGTTCTTTTGAAAAACACGGCGCCGGACAAAAAAATCACGGATATTCTTCGCGGAAAAAATCGTGTTATTGAATTCCACTATTTCTTTATGACTGCGGTAATTTTTGCTTAAAACCTCAGGGGGAGCGAACGGGAACATGTGTAAATCATGCTTGACCCCTTCGATCAGGGAAACATCCCCGCCCCTGAAACGGTATATAGCCTGTTTTTTATCTCCGACGTAAAAAAGCGATCCGCCGGTAGAAAGCGCGTCTTCTATCATAGGATAGAGATTACGCCACTGCAGAACGCTGGTATCCTGAAATTCATCAATAAGGTAATGCCGGAAACGGCTTGCAAGGCGGTAATATAATTCCGGAACAGTAATAACCCCCTCATCAAAAAGACGGTATGCCTGGCTGTTTAACTCCGGTAAAAACATCACGTCATCCTTGCGTGAAATATTTTTAAAATTCTCGAAAACACCTTCAAAAATATCCACGTAACAGTTAAAAAGGCTGAACGATTTCCATTCATACAATTCGCCTATTGATTTTTTAATCTCGAACCAGAGTTTCAACGCCTCATCGGTAACAAAACAGTTCTTACGCATAGAGAACTCGGCTTTGGAAAACGGCCCGAAAAAATCATCCAATTCATAATCCGGGATATCGGGGGTGAACGTATCAATAAATTTCTTCCAGGTCACCCGGTTGGCTTCCTCGGGCATTGTTCGTTTCAATTCAAACATCAGATCTTTTATCTTCACGCTCATGGCGGAGATATCGCCGGGACCTTTCGGGAATTTACGGAAAGGCTTCCCGTAAATATTCAACGCGCCGAACAAGATGCGTATAACCGTAAGGATATCATCCCGGGGAAACCAGTTTTTCTTGTTCTCCACCAGAAGGTAATTCTTCAGGAATCCCCGGAAGTTTTCCCGTGTGGCGGGATCTTCCGCCGCTTTATTCAGAAGTGCATCGAAACCGTAGGAGAGATAATCCTCATAATTCTGCCTGATCCTGAAACTCGCCGACAACTCAAGTTTAAACGCACAACCGGAAAGAATCGCGTTTATAAAACTGTCTATCGTCTGGACCTGGAAATAATTATAATGATGGATGACGCTTTCCATGATCATGGAAGCCCGTTCACGCGCTTTTTCTTCCGTGACGTTCAAATACTCAAGCAAGTCGTTTTTTTCTTTTTTGCTTTCAAACGCGTCCAGGGCGAGCTTTTTGAGAAAATCCAGGATCCTCGCTTTCATTTCAAAAGCCGCTTTATTGGTAAACGTAATAGCGAGAATACTCTTAAGCAAAAACTCCCCTGCAGGGATTTCCGAAGCGATGAGCAATTTTAAATACCGCCGCGCGAGGGTATACGTCTTGCCTGAGCCGGCTGATGCTTCAACGAGAAAAATTTCAAATGATTCTTCCATTTTTTTTTGTTAACCTCCCCCACTCCGGAAGTGGGCAGGTTTTTAATTGCCCACTTCCGGAGTGGGGGAGGTACTATCTGTATTTATTTTGAAAATACGCGTCCAGACCATGCACAAATATACTCGTTTCCCTGCCTGCCTCACGAGCCGCTTCAGTAATACTCGACTTAATTTCCTCCCATACCTGATTGTAAACCCGGAGATCTTTCCGCATTAAGGCGTATGTATCACATAGTCCGGGAAAAAAAGAACCAACAGACTTAATAACTTCCTGTATATTGCCCAGATTGAAATTTAAACCTTCAAATTCTATATTTTTAATGTCCTTCAATTCACTCAAAGCCTCCCTGGCATTAAAAATATACGGAAGGACTGGAGAATAATAGCCGGTAACCGGAATACCGTTATCCTGCAGATGCAGGATTACCTCTAACCGCCGGTAAACTGCCGGGCTCGCCGGCTCTAAAAGGCGTTTTACATCATTACCATAATTATTAACGGTAAAATAAATCCTTTCGCACAAGCCTTGCGCCAATACGGAGGTATATTCCTGAATAAGCGGAGAACGGGTCAAAATCGAATAATAAATCCCATTCCTGTTCAACATGTCAAGAATACGGCCGGTCAACCTGTACTGGCGTTCCGCCGGCTGAAAACACTCGGTGGTCGAGCCTAAAAGAACCCGGACAGGTTTCTTTTTAAGCAATTCTTTTTCAAGCAGTTCCGGAGAATTGATCCGGGCATCAACATACTCTCCCCATCTTCTGGGATCATTAATAACCGACTTGGTAAAACGCGCGTAACAATACACGCAGTTAAACTCACAGCCTTTGTAAGGATTAATCACGAATTCACCCAGATCAATGGACGTGGGATTAAGAACACGCTGGGCTGTAATTTCGGAAATAATCATAATAGCTCTTTGCTCTTTGCTCTTTGCTCTTTGCTCTTTGCTCTTTGGAAAAACAAAAAGATATATTCCTAAGAACTAACTCCAAAGAGCTAAGAACTTATTTGTCTACCAGATTCATCAAAAATGCATTGGTGTATTTAAAGCCGGCTTCTTTTATTTTTCCGATAAAAATCTCGGCCCTATGCAATGCGGCTGGATTCAACCGGTAATCCGCTTCTTGCGGCATTATAGTCCCGTCATAATACACAAACGGATTAACCTGTTCAATTTTTGGGATAAAATCCTTGTGCTGGAGTACAAAATTAAGACTCTGATAAAATTCTTCTTCAGTTTCCCCGGGGAAGCCGGTAATCATGCTGACCCCGAACGATAAATTATACGTAATGAGTTTTTTAAAAAAATCAAGGGCCTCGGAAGACGTAAAACCTTTCTGCATCCGGCGTAAAACCGTATCGCACCCCGATTCCAACCCCACAAAGAGATGGTAACAACCGCTCTGCTTTATCTTTTTAAACAATTCTTCCGGCATATCGGCGCGCACTGCTATCTGGGCTTCCCACGGTATTGAGCCGAAATTCTTTATGATCCCTTCACATAAAGAATCCAAAGCCTTCAGATCGCCGTTGATTAAAGAATCGAAAAATATAAAGTTTTCTACATCTTTTTCTTTATACTCCCTGACCGTATCTATAACTGAATCAAGAGGATAGACTTTAAATTTCTTATAGAGAAGGCACTCCGCGCAAAACGTGCATTTCTTGACGCATCCGCGGGAATACAATAGAGCAACACGTCCTTTGCCGGGATACTGGCCAAAATCAAAATCAGAATAATCCGGCCCGGGAGCATTACTCAAATCAGGCAGTTCGAGAAACGACACCGTCCGTTCACTGCGGTATTCTCCCCGCAGAAACTTCAACAAAGGCAGTTCCCCTTCTCCGGCGACGAACAAATCCGCCAACCCGGGAAACTCCGCTTCCAATGTCCCCCCTGTCCTGAAAAACTGCCGGGTGATTTCCGGACCTCCCACAATAATTTTTGGGAAATGCTTTTCCGCCTTCAGCATTGAAATTATTTCTCTCGTAAATTTAAAATTACTTTTATAGCAGAGGAAACCCAGCACTTCATATTCCCTTAAACGGGAAATCACGCTCCGGAATTCCATGGTATACTCTTTTTCAAGTATCCCGTGGAGCCTGTTTTCGAACGAGAGGTTAACACTTCGTTTCCATTCGTCTTTAAGTGACGGGGAAACTAAATCATAAAAATAATTATTAAAATCAATAACATCAACCTGTATGCCGTTTTTCTTCAAAAAAGCCTTTAACAAGGCTAAATTAAGCGGCGGCATATTAGGCCAGAATAAAGGAAGTAATACGAGTGCGGTTTTAGAAACGGACAACTGATCGCTCATAGGTCATAGTAAAAATTCGGAAGCAAAACCAAAAAATAATTTAAAAAACCGGCGTTTGGGAAATAACTCATGTGAAAACACGTAAATTAATTATATCATAAAACCTTTTTTGCCCGGCTATTTATTTGTTCACTTACAGGGGATTTTATGTTATAAATAGGGGTTATGGAAAATCTCACCCCCATGCTCAGACAATACAAAGAAATCAAATCCCGGTTTCCCGGTTCAATACTCTTTTTCCGTCTCGGAGACTTTTATGAGATGTTCTTCGAGGATGCCAGGACAGCCGCCCCGATACTTGACGTGGTGTTGACTTCCCGCGACGCCGGAAAAACCGGACGGATACCCATGTGCGGCATACCATATCATGCCAAAGATTCCTATATTGCCAAGCTCATCCGGGCGGGACATAAAGTAGCTATCTGCGACCAGACCGAAGACCCGGCACTTGCAAAAGGCCTGGTAAAACGGGATATCACACGGATAATATCTTCCGGAACCTTCATAGATGAAAGCAGTTATGAACCTCGGTATATCCTTTGCCTGACATTAAACGACAAAACCATCGGCTTCGCGTTCGCTGATTCCCAAACCGGGAAATTACAGGCAAACCAGTTCTACGATAAAAACCAGCTTATAGAAACGATCTCCCGCCTGCCTGTTTACGAATGCCTCTTTCCCGCCTGCGAAGAAGAAAAAATCAGGGAGATATTCAAACACCCCCTTTTGAAAACCAAAAATATCACCCTCAGCCCGCAGGAAGACTGGACATTCAATACTGAAATCGCACGTAAATCTCTGTGCGAACATTTTCAGGTACAAACACTGCGCGGCTTCGGCATTGACGATTATGAACTGGCTGTGGCGAGCGCCGGCGCTTTATTAGAGTACATGAAACAAATGAACCGCCAGCCCATGCGCCATATGGACACGCTATCCCTCTATACTGAAACGGATTATGTGTTCATTTCCCCCGCCGCGTTTTTCGGCCTTGGACTGGAAGATGTTTTTAAAACCATAGACCGGACGCTTACGGCGATGGGAAAACGCTGTCTGAGAAATTGGATGTACCGCCCTTTAAAAGATAAAAAGGCGATCCTCGAACGCCAAAATGCCGTCGCCGTCCTCCGCGAAGACACCCGCTGCATGGAAAACCTGCATCGGCATTTACACTGCATTCCCGATATCGAAAAAAGCCTGTCAAGAATCAGCTGCGGGATAGGCTCGGCAAAAGACCTTACTGCTTTAAGGAACACTATCACCCGGATACCTGAAATCCAGACAGCCGTTTCAGGCCCGGCGAAAAAAAACCGGCTTTTCTCAATCGAAGATATTCCCGAAATACGCGCGTTACTCGACAAAGCCATAAATCCTGATATCCCGCTTTCAAATCCGGAAGGAAAAATCATCAACACAGGCTATCACGAGGAACTCGATTCCCTGCGCGACATACAGGAAAACGGCAGACAGCTACTCAAAAAAATGCAGGAAGAAGAGATCAAGAAATCAGGGATAAACTCCCTGAAGATCGGTTTCAACGGAGTATTCGGCTATTACATAGAAATCACGCGCGCGAATCTGGCGTCCGTTCCCGCCCATTATATCCGCCGGCAAACGCTGGCGAACGCGGAACGATACGTTACACCGGAATTGAAAGAATTTGAAGAAAAAATGCTTACTGCAGAATCAAACGTTTTGCGCATCGAAAAAACGCTTGTGGAAGAAATTTACAAAAAAATACTGAACGCGTCCTCGCCCCTCCATGAATTCGCCTCAAAAATATCGTGTTTGGACGCGCTCTATTCACTGGCAAAACTAAGCCTTTCTCCGGGTTATACCGCCCCGGAAATAAACGAAAGCAAAGAACTGGTTATAAAAGACGGCCGCCACCCGGTTGTCGAGCAGTTCCTTAATGAAACTTTTGTTCCCAACGACACAGTGCTTGACTGCGAAAATAACCATCTGGTCATTATTACCGGCCCGAACATGTCGGGAAAATCAACCTATATCCGCCAGAGCGCGATCCTGGTCATCATGGCGCACATGGGAAGTTATCTCCCCGCGCGGGAAGCGAATATCGGAATCGTGGATAAAATCTTTACCCGCATCGGAGCACATGACGAAATCACAAAAGGCCAAAGCACCTTTATGGTTGAGATGAGCGAAACCGCGGGGATACTCAATAATCTTTCCGATCGAAGCCTGGTCATACTTGATGAAATAGGCCGCGGAACAAGCACATACGACGGTTTGAGCCTTGCCTGGGCCATTGCCGAATACCTTGAGAAGAAAAAAACCCGCACGCTTTTTGCCACTCATTTTCACGAATTAACCGTCTTGGCGGAAGATTTTCCGGGCGTAAAAAATTATAATGTTTCGGTCAAAGAATGGAACGATGAGATCATTTTTTTGCACAAGATCATCCCCGGAGGCACGGATGAAAGCTACGGAATTTACGTCGCTAAAATCGCGGGGATACCCAAAGACGTTATCCAGCGGTCGCGGCAGATTTTAACCCGTTTGGAATTAAGCGGAAAACTGCATGATAAGATAAGGACACAGACTGCGGATGAAACCCAGCTTTCCCTCTTCAAAGCCGGCTGTGATGAAAATTTACTTGAATTAAAAGAAGAACTTGAGGCGCTGGACATTAACGCGTTGACGCCCCTGGAAGCGTTGAATAAAATTCAGGAACTAAAAGAAAAGGTAAAAGACCATGGCACGAGTGCACGTACTGCCGCCGGAAATAATCAGTAAAATCGCCGCCGGAGAAGTTATTGAACGGCCGGCCTCAGTAGTCAAAGAACTTCTGGAAAATTCCCTGGACGCCGGGACCGGTTCACTTGAAATTACTATTACCAATGCCGGAAAAACGTGTATCGAAATCAAGGATACCGGATCGGGGATCGACGCGGAAGACATAGAAAAAATATTCTTGAGGCATTCGACAAGCAAAATAAACAACGTTGATGATTTATATTCAATCGCGTCCCTCGGATTTCGGGGAGAAGCGCTCTACAGCGTGGCGGCGGTATCAGACAT
>JAQUMS010000024.1 GCA_028717985.1 Candidatus Omnitrophota bacterium | reverse complement strand
ATCTCGGCTACCAACCCTGCCAGGAGATAGTACAAAGCCATAAATATAAATACGCAGATACCCCCCACAAGGCTCGCCTTAACGCCTTTAGAAATAGAATCCTGCCCAAGCAGAGGGCCGATCGTTCTTTCTTCTTCAATATTCATAGGCGCAGGCAAAGCACCGGCGCGGAGAATAATAGACAGATCCTGCGCTTCCTCAGCGGTAAACTGTCCCTGGATCACCGCCTCGCCTGATGGAATAGGCTCCTTAATATTCGGGGCTGATTGAACTTTACCGTCAAGAACAATCGCAAGACGCCTGCCCACGTTATTTGTTGTTATTTCTGCAAATTTTTTCGCCCCTTCCGGATTAAACTTTAACGCGACCACGGGAAGATTAAACTCACTTGAACTAAAATGAACTTCCGCATTCACCAGGGTGTCCCCGGTAAGGACAGACTCACTTTCCAAAAGCAAGGGTTCACTTTCTTTTCCCACATATTTCAATTCATACCCCGCCGGCACCGTTCCTTCCAAAGCCTGCTTTAATTTATCCCGGTCGTTTGATACCAGTTTAAATTCAAGCAGTGCGGTTTTTCCTATAAGTTCAATAGCCCGGTCACGGTCAGTCACTCCCGGCAGTTGTACGACAATTTCGTCAATTCCCTGTTTCTGGATCGACGCTTCCCTGACACCAAACTGATCAATCCTGTTCCTGATGACTTCCAGCGCGCGGTCAACCGCGTCCTCTTTTTTCTGATTCGCAGGAAGGCGGGTAGTATCAACTTTCAGCAACAAATGCATCCCGCCGGTCAAGTCAAGACCCAAATTAATCCTTTTATTTAAAGGAAAGGCGAAATAACACGACATACCGATAACCGCCAAAACCAAAACAACCTTGTAAAGCAATTTTCTTTCCATTGTCAGCTCCCGAACATGCTGGTTACGTATCCCATAAAACCAATCACTTTATTTTAATCGTGCTGAAAACTGGCTTACCCCCGGGATACACACGCCTCCTTATTTTTTGAAAGCGATACAGTTTTTTTCAACTTCAAGCTTTACATTTTCATCCACGCGGATAACAACCGATTTTTCTTTCACATTAATGATTGTCCCGTGGATCCCGCCTGTTGTCACGACATCATCGTTTTTTGCCAAAGCGGCAAGCATTTTCTGTCGTTCTTTTTCCTGGATTTTTTGGGGACGAATAAGAAGAAAATAAAAAATCACGAAAATAATGATAAACGGAAAAAAAGAAAACAACGTGACTAACGGGCTGACACCTTGTGTCGTCGGCATACTATTCTCCTTTAAAGGGCAATCCCCGTGAACGTGATACGGACCCGGGGGGATGCGAAAAGCCTTTTTTTTTAAGGCTGTTTATTTTGTAAGTTTTTTCACCAGATTAACAACGGTCTGGGACGGTTGAGCGCCCTTTGAGACCCAGAAATCGAACCGTTCTTTATTAACAGTCCCTATTTTTGAAACGGGATTGTAATATCCGAGTTCCTCGATGAATTTACTGTCGCGATTACGCCTGCTGTCAGCGACCGAAATCCGGAAATGAATGCGTTTTTTAGGATTTTTTCCAATACGTCTTAAGCGAATTCTTACAGCCATTGTCTAATTCCTCCTTAACTTGTTTTTCCTGACTTTATGCCAGGCTTTCGTTTAACCCGCAACGCGGGTATCCTCCTGATTAATAACCGATTCTACCAGCGCCCTGGCTTTATTGACAGTTTCATGATACTCTTTTTCCGGGACGGAATCAAGAACGATCCCCGCTCCCGCCTGAATATACGCGGTTTGATCTTTAATTAAAACTGTGCGTATTGTTATGCATGTATCCATTGTGCGCGAAAAACTGAAATACCCCACCGCGCCGGCGTAGGGCCCCCGCCTTACATTCTCCAATTCATCAATTATCTCCATCGCCCTGATTTTCGGACTGCCGCTCACCGTGCCTGCGGGAAAACAAGCGCGAAGGACATCAAATGAATCATAACGGCGGGTATTGAGCTCACCCGTGACATCACTGACCAGATGCATCACGTGAGAATAACGTTCCACCGCCATAAATTCGTTCACCTTGACGGTCCCGGAATTGGAAACCCGGCCCAGGTCATTACGCCCTAAATCAACAAGCATGAGATGCTCAGCCCGTTCTTTAATATCATTCAGCAATTCTTTTTCCAAACACGTGTCTTCCTCATCGGTGGCGCCTCTTTTCCGTGTTCCCGCTATCGGACGAACGCGCACCATGCTATCCTCGCAACGGACGAGTATCTCCGGGGAAGATCCGACGAGTGTCAGAGAATTAAACTTAAAAAAGAACATATAGGGAGACGGATTCCGTTTTCGCAGGTCCCTGTAGATCTCAAAGGGATCTTTCGTTGTCTTAATTGAAAAACGCTGAGAAAGGACGACCTGGATCACATCACCCTTTCGGATATAGTCCTGCGCCTTCCTCACCTGGCCGCAAAATTGCGCCTTAGTAAAATTCGACGCCACGGCGGCGCGCTCCCCTTTTTTATCGGCGCGCCGGTGAACCAGCTTTAACGGCTGGCGAAGCTGAGATTCAATCTCGTCGATTTTCTTTATCGCGCGCTCGTAAATTTCACGTTTACGCCGTTCAGTCACTTTTTCTTCATCCGGCAGTATTACATTGGAAATTATCTTAATACTGTTGTTGACGTGATCAAAAGCCAGTATAGTATCCGTCAATATAAATATACTATCCGGGACCTGTAATGTGTCGGGATTTCCATCAGGTATATTTTCAAAAAAACGGACCATATCATACGAACAATACCCTACGAACCCGCCATAAAAACGCGGTACACCCCTCACATGCGCAGGCTTAAAACGAAGCATAAGCGCTTTTATATCCTCCAAAGGATCACGAGAGGTTATAAAAGTTCTGACATGCTGTTTCCCGCAATCGCAGCCCTCGGGGAAAAATTCCGAATGAGGCTGATATGTAACGGTAATATTCTTGCCTTTACTTTCAAAAATAACCGAGGGCTTTGTCCCCAGGAATGAATACCGTGCCACATTTTCGCCCCCTTCAACAGATTCAAGCAAAAACGAGCAGCTGTCTTTTTTTAATTTCAAAAAGCTGGAAACAGGAGTATCCAAATCAGCGGTGATCTCCTTATACACCGGAATAACGTTATGTTTACCGGTTAATTTTAAAAATTCGTCTAATGATGGTGTATACATTTTTAGCTCATAGCTCATAGGTCATAGCTCATAGGTTTCTAAGAGCTAAGAACAAAGAGCTAATACCTATTGTATTTTTCTATAAAAACAGCTTCGGTTACCGGTATGGCACGCGACGCCTATCTGGCGCACTTTAATCAAAAGCGCGTCCGCGTCGCAATCATACGCTACGGATTTCACAAACTGAAAATTACCTGACGTTTCTCCTTTTACCCAATACTCTTTCCGGGAACGCGACCAAAAACATGTTTTTCCCAATTTAACGGTTCGTTTAATTGATTCCATATTCATATACGCAAGCATCAGGACTTCTCCGGTTTTATAATCCTGAATGATCGCCGGAATCAAACCGGTTTTATCGTATTTAAAATTCTTAATACTTAATTTTTTCGTTTCGCTGGTATTCTTTTTCATGTTCCCTCCTAAATTTTCCCGATTAAAATCGGGAAAATTTACCCTATTTAATTATAAAATGTTATCCCCTCTATTTCATCCTCATAGGAATCCCTTTTGAACGCGCGTATTCCTTAACTTCTGAAACGCTGAATTCCTGATAATGAAAAAGCGACGCTGCCAGGCACGCATCCGCCCCAGCGAGCGCGAATGCATCAACGAAATGCTCCAAACTTCCGGCGCCTCCTGACGCTATAACCGGAATAGTCACGGCATCGGAAACCGCTTTAGTCAACGCTAAATCATATCCATCCTTAGTACCATCATAATCCATGCTGGTCAAAAGAATTTCTCCCGCTCCCAATGCCGCGGCTTTACGGGCCCACTCAACAGCATCGAGTCCAACGGGCGTGCGCCCGCCATGAGTAAATACCTGCCATTGCGGGTCTTCAGGAGAAGAATCCGGGACCCTCTTAGCGTCTATAGCCGTCACAATACACTGGCTCCCAAAACGGGATGATGAATCTTTAATTAATTCCGGGTTTTGAACAGCCTGTGTATTAATAGAAACTTTGTCCGCACCGGCATTCAGAAGATCACGGATATCATCAATAGTGCGGATCCCTCCTCCAACCGTAAACGGCATAAAAATATTGACCGCGATCCGCTCGACAAGTTCAACCATTGTCTTGCGTTTTTCATAACTGGCAGTTATATCAAGGAAAACAAGTTCATCCGCGCCTTGAGCGTCATACATGCGTGCGACTTCAACCGGATCCCCGGCATCGCGCAGATTAAGAAATTTTACCCCTTTAACGACCCGGCCGTCTTTAATATCCAGACAGGGAATAATACGTTTCGTCAGCATTAGTTTTTATACAGATATTCTTTCAATAAACCCCAGGTTTTGGACCCGACTTTTCCGTCTGTTTTAAGATTATGCGCTTTCTGGAAAGATTTAACCGCTTCCCTGGTTTTCTTACCCATTTTCCCATCAACGGACCCGATATCATACCCGGCGTTAATAAGCGCTTTCTGGATCTGTTTTATTGACGGATGCTCGTTAATAGCGGCAGTGACTGTTTTTTCTCCGTCAGTTCCGCCCGTCAAAGAAAAATTAGAGGCTTTTTCCTCGCTCGCGTGGGATAAGGATTCACGCAACGCCTCGATTTCCCGGTCTTTTTCCTGGACCTTAGCTTCCAGAAGAGAAATTTGATTTCTTAATTCCTGGGATTCAAGCGAACTTTGTTTACGGGCGGCGCTCACGCAACCGCTAACCGCAATACTCATAAGAAGAACAACTCCCACACTCAAAATTTTTCTCATCTTCCATCCCCCTTAAATTTTCCTGACGATAGTCAGGAAAATTTAACTCCGAAGTTTATCCTAAAAATATCGTAGAGATTTTTAGGATGTTTAAACAAGGAGTATTTTTAACCACTCTGACGGTTACAAGCAGATTTTCTAAAAAATCCGCGCAGTGTTATACTGTCAGAGATACATTATTCATCCTGACGCCAGTCGGGAAATTTAACCCTGTGCCCGTATGTTCACGGCATCCGCGAGAGAAAATTTATGTTCATACAAGGCCTTGCCGATAATAATACCACTGACATTGCGTGTATCCAAAGATTTAAGCCGGGCGATATCTCTTAGGCAAGAAATACCGCCGGAAGCAACCACGCGAATTTTTGTTTTTTCAATTAATTCGCGTATACCGTCGATATTAGGCCCGGTTAATGTCCCGTCTTTCAGGGTGTCGGTATAAATAACTTCAGTAAAACCGATTTTCTTCAGGTCCCGGACAAATGAAAAAACATTATGTTCCCGTGAAGTTTTTTTCCATCCGTCAGTAAGCATAAAACCGTTTTTCACATCAATGCTTACGATTATTTTTTTCTTAAATATCTTAAACGCCCTGACAAGAAAATCCCTGTTTTCTATCGCCTTCGTGCCTAAAACAACCCTTTTTACTCCGGCGGCAATAAGGCTTTCGATCATTTCCCAGCTTCTGACGCCTCCGCCGAACTCAAGGGGAGTTTTGATTTCGGATGCTATGTTTTTCACTATCTCAATATTTTTCGGGACACCCGTAAAGGCTCCGTCCAGATCCACTATATGGATAAGCCGCGCGCCTTCATGCTCCCAAAATCCCGCTACGGCAACCGGATCATCGGAATAAACTTTTTTGTTCTTCCTGCCCTGAACGAGCCGTACAACATTTCCGTCTTTGAGATCAATAGCGGGAATAATAATCATGTATTTAGGTCATAGCTTATAGCTCACGGGTCGTAGAATATGGACTCTTGCCCTGTGAGTATCGGCTAATGCATTTCCACAAAATTCTTGATAATGGCCAGTCCTGTTTTCTGGCTTTTTTCAGGATGAAACTGGACTCCAAATACATTTTCTTTCCAGATAACGGAAGGAAAGGGAATCCCGTATTCGGTAGTGCCGGCAATTACTTCAGTATTCTCCGGATCCACGTAATACGAATGGCAAAAATAAACGTTCGAATCATCGGAAATACCCCTCAACAAAGAAGAAGCGGAACGGGCGGCAGACGCGTGTAACTGGTTCCATCCCATATGGGGTACTTTTAACTCCCGGCTATCCTTAAAACGGCGTACTGTGCCGCGTAATACCGATAATCCTTTTTTTCCCGGTGATTCCTCGCTTGACTCAAATAATAGCTGTAAGCCAAGGCATATACCGAGAAAAATTTTTTTATCGTTTATGTATTTTTTTATTGCCCGGCTTAAACCCCGCCGGTCTAATTCATCGATCGTATCCCCAAAGGCTCCGACACCGGGAAGAATCAGTTTTTCGCTTCTCTCCACCGCCGCAGGATCATTGGTGACACAAACCTCTGCTCCAAACGATTCCAGCGCCTTATGGACGCTGTGAATATTCCCCATGCCGTAATCAATGATTGTAATCATGCGTTATTATGCTTAATCTATAACACCCTTGGTTGACGGAATACCTTTACGGCGAGGATCACGAGAAACCGCCTGCTCCAGCGCCAATCCTAATGCCTTGAATACCGGTTCCAAAGACGCGTGTAAATCCGGGCTCACGGGATCAATTTTTATGTTAAGGTTCATTCCCAGATGTTTAGCAAAAGCATCGAAAAAATGCTCTGCGTCTTTTAATGAATACCCGTCTTTGTCATTGTTATCCGGGGAATCATCTCCGGAGCCGGCTGTCAAACCAAACCAGCCGCGGCCATTAATATCCAAAACAGCGCTCCCAATTACCTCTTCCATCGGAACATGGGCAAAACCGAACCTGCGAATGCTTTTTTTATCTGCCAACCCTTTTTTAAACGCCTCTCCCAGTACAAGCCCGATATCTTCGTTGGTATGATGTTTATCTACTTTCAAATCTCCCCGCGCAGTAATTTCCAGGTCGAAGAAACCGTGAAAAGCGAACAATTCAAGCATATGGTCAAGAATTCCGATACCGGTATCAATTTTATTTTTTCCTGTGCCGTCAATCCCCAATTTCACCGTAATATCTGTTTCGCGTGTTTTTCTTTTTATGAGAGCGGACCTTTTTTTCATGATATCCCCTTTCAATGAGGACAACAAAACGTTTATTTAAACCGTACTTTAACGGAATCCAGATGTTCTTTTAATCCTTCAATACCCGCGACTTTTTCCAAAGGTTCACGGATCTTTTCAAGCGCCTTCTTAGAATATGAAATAATATGACTGCTTTTGACAAAATCAAAAACAGATAATCCCGAAAAGAACCTCGCGGTCCCGCATGTCGGCAAAACATGGCTTGGCCCGGCGACATAATCACCCACCGCGGTCGGACTGTAAGGGCCGAGGAATATCGCGCCCGCGTTCTTAATGTGTTTGAGCAATTTCCGGGGATTCTGAATCAATATCTCCAAATGCTCAGGCGCTATTTTATTCGCTATCTCCACCGCCTGAATCATATTTTTAGTCAAAATCACCGTGGCATTCAGCTCGGTTTTGGTTTTTATTTCACGGGCGAGAGTTTTTGAATCAGTTATAAGAATAGCCAATCCATGGGCATGTTCAGCCTGCGCACGTAAATCGGCGGTAATAAAAGAGGGATCACTGTACCGGTTCGCGATGATTACCAATTCAGTGGGACCGGCGATCATATCAATATCCACATACCCGAAAACCTGGCGCTTAGCCTCACTCACATACACATTCCCGGGGCCAACGATTTTATCAACACGAGGAACAGTTTTAGTCCCGTACGCCAACGCGCCGATTGCCTGCGCTCCTCCTATTTTATAGATCTCGTCAACTTTCAGCAAATCCGCGACTACAAGAATATGCGGATTTATAAAACCATGCGCGTCCGGCGGACTGACAAGAACAACTTTTTTTACCCCGGCTATCCGCGCAGGCAACGCAGTCATATACACGGTTGAAACAAGCGGCGCCGTTCCCGCAGGAATATATACCCCTACTTTTTCCAAAGGCTCGTATAATTCACCGAGGATAAGACCGTCTGAATCTTTCGTCCGCCAGGATTTACGCAGTGACCGGGCGTAAAACCGCCTTATATTTTCAATAATTACTTTCAAATTAGCCACAAAATTCGGGCTGATATTCTGATAGGCTCCGCTGATTTCGCGTTCTGAAACCCGTAACTGTTTAGGAGTAAATTTTACCCCGTCGAATTTCCGTGTGTATTTAATTACCGCGTCATCACCCAGCAAACGCACATCCTCCAGAATCTGGGACACGCGTTGAATAATCCGCTTTGTCACGGGAAACCTACGGTTATAGATTTTTTCCAGCTGTTTGCTGTTATAGCGTATTAACTTCATAGCGTCAAAGTTTTAACCGATTGTTTGATATTTTCAAATGCCTGAGGAAAGGCATCCGCATGTGTGCCTCCGGCCTGAGCAAAATCTTTTCTGCCTCCACCTTTACCGCCAATAAGGTGGGCCGGTTCCTGAATAAGTTTAGACGCGTCAACGCCTTTCTGAACCAAATCCTGGGTCACCCCCACGACCAAAAAAGCTTTATCATCATTCCGGGAACCAAAGACAATCACGGCACCGGAATTATGGACTTTAGTTTTAACCAAATCAAGCGCTTTACGAAGCAATTCCATATCCAGATTATTATTAACCGACGTAATGACCCGGATCCCGTTTACACAATCCGCGGACTTGACCAATTCATCCGTCTGATTCTGAATAATAAAATAATTAAGCTGTTTCACTTCTCTTCCCAGGTCACGGATCTGCTGAAGACGTTTAAGCAATTCCTGGTTTATTTTTTCCAAAGGAGCATTGAGCAAAGCTGTTACCTCGTTTAAAACGTTTTCTTCTTCCTTGATTTTTTTATACGCGAACATTCCGGTAACCGCTTCTATTCTCCGCACTCCGCTGGCAACAGACCCTTCCTGGATAATTTTAAAAATCCCTATCTGCCCGGTAGCATCAATATGCGTCCCGCCGCACAACTCCTGAGAAACACCTGCTACTGAAATTACGCGCACAGTTTGTTCGTATTTTTCACCGAAAAACGCCAGCGCACCCCGGCTTTTGGCCTGTTCAAGGGACATCTCATCCTTGCGTACGGGATAATTAGACACAATATACCCATTAATCAATTCTTCGACGCGGGCACGTTCTTCTTCCTGCAGCTCCTTAAAATGGGTAAAATCAAACCTGAATCTATCCTCAGCGACAAGAGATCCCTGTTGCTGAACATGCGGCCCCAAAACTTTGCGCAAAGCCGCCTGGAGAAGATGCGTTGCGGTATGGTTCCTGGCAATAGATAAACGTCGTTCTTCGTTTACCGCCGCCTGAACAGTATCGCCGATTTTCAGGCTCCCGGATTTCATTATACCTTTATGCGTAATCACTTTTCCGATTTTCCGGGTATCAATCACTTCAAAAATATTCTCTCCCGATGTAAGTAATCCCGTATCTCCGGACTGGCCTCCGGATTCAGCGTAAAAGCCGGTACGGTCAAGAACAATAGTAACCTCATCACCGGAGGCGGCCTTTTCAAGCGATACTGTATCTCTCAGTATTTTCAAGATCACAGCATTGGTACATAAAAGGTTATATCCACAAAAATCAGTTTGTTTAATTGATAATTCGAGGTCTTTAATATCAAACACATCCCCCTGCATCTGGCTCTGGGCTTTTGACCGGGATTTCTGCTGATTCAATTCACTTTCAAAAAAATTATTGAATTCTTCCTGTTTGATCAGTTTAAAAACCGGAATATTCTGCTGCAGCCATTGTTTGGTAACTTCCAGAGGGATGCCATGAGTATCATACAATTTAAACGCTGCTGCAGCGATACGGGCAATACACAACCCGTCAGCTTCATGTATACCTGCAAATTCCTTAAAATTTTCCTCAAGGACCCTGGGACTGGAATTTAAAATATCAATGAAGTTTTTTTCTTCCGACAAAACAATATCGGCTATATTCTCCCGACGGATTTTTAGATCGGGATACGGATTTTTCATTACGTCCGCGAGGACGGAAACAAGTTTAAATAAAAACGGCTTTTGTACTCCCAGGCCGCGCAAATGCAGGACACTCTTACGGATCAGTTTTCTGACCACATACCCCTGTTTTTCGTTTGACGGCAAAATCCCGTCGTAAATAGAAAATGATACCGCCCTGAGATGATCGGAAACCGCATACACAGGTTCACGCTCTTTCGTTTTCTCCGGATCAGAAATCTCCCGTTCAATTTCCTTGATTATCGGCTGAAACAGATCAGTTTCAAAATTATTGCGTTTTCCCTGCATAACCGCGGT
>JAQUMS010000023.1 GCA_028717985.1 Candidatus Omnitrophota bacterium | reverse complement strand
GCCGCTTTTTCAAATTGCAGATTCCGGGCGGAAAGCTCCATTTCATATTCAAGCTCAGAGATATATTTATTCAATTCATACTCATCTCTGGCTTCACCGGTAAGCCCCATGACGAAGTTTTCCGATTGTTCAAACTCCTCGATCCCCTCTTTTATCGCCTTTTGAATTGACCGGGGACTGATATTATTTTCTTTATTAAAAGCGAGCTGAATCTTACGGCGTCTAAGGCTTTCCTGCACGGCGCGTTTCATGGAACCCGTGATCGTATCCGCGTACATTATTACCGTCCCGTTAATATTACGGGCGGCCCTGCCGGCGACCTGAATAAGAGATGTTTCAGAACGCAAAAACCCTTCTTTATCCGCATCCAGAATAGCCACGAGGGACACTTCAGGCAAATCCAATCCTTCACGCAAAAGATTGATTCCCACCAGGCAATCAAATGACTTTTCGCGTAATTCCCTTAAGATTTTCGACCTTTCGAAAGTCTGTATTTCTGAATGAAGGTATTTTACCTTAACGCCTTTTTCCTGTAAATAGGAAGTTAAATCCTCGGCCATCCGTTTTGTCAAGGTTGTAATCAAAACACGCTCATTTTTCTCCGCGCGTTTTTTAATCTCTTCTATAAGATCATTGATCTGGTTTTCCGTCGGCCTGATGATTATCCCCGGGTCAATCAATCCTGTCGGACGGATTATTTGTTCGACGATTTTCCCTTCGCTCAATCCTATCTCATAGTCACCGGGAGTAGCCGAAACAAACACCAGCCTTTTAACAAGGGAATTAAATTCATCGAATTTCAAAGGCCGGTTATCCATGCACGACGGCAGGCGAAATCCGTATTCAACCAGGACTTTTTTTCGGGCCAGGTCCCCGGCAAACATTCCCCGGACCTGAGGGATAGTGACATGCGATTCGTCTATAATAACCAGATAATCTTCAGGGAAATAATCCAAAAGGCAATGCGGCCTCGCCCCTTCCGGCTGTCCAGACAAATGCCGGGAATAATTTTCGATGCCGTGGCAATAACCTAATTCTGACAACATCTCCATATCATACCGCGTGCGGGATTCAAGGCGCTGGGCTTCCAAAAGCTTGTTTTCTTTTCTCAGTACCGCCAATCGCTCCTTCAATTCCTTTTCAATGGACTGTAAAGCCGCCTGGACCCTGTTTTCGGAAACGATAAAATGTTTAGCCGGGTAAATAGCGGTTTTTTCAAATCTTCCGATACTCTCCCCGCTTACAGGATTAATAAGCGATATTTTTTCTATTGTATCGCCGAAAAATTCAACTCTCAGGGCTTCTTCCTTATAGGCGGGAAAAATTTCAACGACATCACCGCGCACCCTGATCTTACCGCGGGAAAATTCATAATCATTACGTTCATACTGGATTTTAATAAGCCGGGAGATAAGTTCATCCCGTTCTATTGTTTCTCCCGTTTCAATACTTACCAGATATTCCCGATAATCTTCGGGAGAACCCAGGTTATATATACAGGAAACCGACGCCACGACAATTACGTCGCGCCGCGTCATCAGAGAACTGGTCGACGATAAACGAAGGCGGTCCAAACGATCGTTGATAGACGCGTCTTTCTCAATATACGTGTCCGTTGAAGGGATATAAGCTTCAGGCTGGTAATAATCGTAATAACTGACAAAGTATTCTACAGCATTTCCCGGAAAAAAATCTTTAAACTCGGAATATAATTGGGCGGCAAGGGTTTTGTTATGGGAAATAACCAAGGTGGGCATGTTCACTCTGGCAATAACATTAGCAAGAGTAAATGTTTTACCCGAACCGGTAACGCCTAATAAAGTATGGTGCCTCCTATTGGACAAAACGGAAGCGGAAAGATTTTCTATGGCCTGCGGCTGATCACCGCACGGTTCAAATGAGGAAACTAATTTAAAACCGGTCATACTCTCTACTAAACTACATCCATGCTGATATCAACGGAATCAACGGAATGAGTTAATTCCCCGATAGAAATAATATCCACTCCGGTTTCCGCGACCTGGCGGACATTATCCTTTGAAATCCCGCCTGACGCCTCGAGTTTTGTCCTGGGATGATGACTGTTGAAAAGAGTATTATCAAGAATACTAACGGCTTCTTTCATGTCTTCAATACTCATATTATCAAGCATGATCACGTCAGGCTTAAATTTAAGCGCGTGGCGGAATTCATCGAGATTCTGAACCTCGATCTCAATTTTAAAACCTTTCGGAATGCTCGGCAACCGCGAATATCCGTCAGTGACCTGGATATGATTATCCTTTATAAGGATCATCTCATCGAGGCTCATCCTGTGATTATACCCGCCTCCGACGCGGACGGCATATTTTTGCAGGTCTCGCAAACCGGGAAAAGTTTTCCGGGTATCAACGATTTTTGTCTTCAACGGCTCAATGCAAGAAACGTATTCACGGGTTTTTGTCGCAATACCCGACATAAGAGACAAAAAATTTAAAGCCACCCGCTCCGCGATCAAAACATTGCGCGCGTTCCCGGATATTTCAGCGATAACTTTTCCCGCTTTGATTTTGCGGCCTTCAGTTACCATCGGCGTAAAATTAAGATTTTTATCAACGAGTTTGACCGTGCGGTCGGCAACCAGTAACCCGCAGATAATACAATCTTCTTTTGCCACGAAATGAGCCTTAATTTCTTTATCTTCAGGGATAGTTAACTGGGTTGTCATATCCCCTTTTCCGATATCCTCAACAAGCGCGTGTTTGATGATCTGATCCAACCGTTCCGGATTTAGTTCCGGTGACTGCTCCGAAAGAAAATAGTGTTTATTCGAGCCCATGTTTCACCGCCTTTAGTTTGGTTAACAATTCCGTTAATTCTTTTAAACGGTTTTTCTCCTTTTCCACAACTTCTACCGGCGCCCTCTCGACAAAAGCCTGATTCTTAAGCATATTTTCTTTAGCTTTAATTTCCGATTCGGCTTTGGCTATTTTTTGGCCGATCCGCTGACGATACTTATCCCCGTCCGCCAAGCCGGTCAAGGGAATAACAATATGCATATCGTTTAACACACTTACAAACTGCCCCTGAGCGTGTTGAAATTCCCCGCAGATATTAAGAATACTCAATTTAGCCAGATTTTGAATATCCGACGACATTGACGAGAGCACGGCATTTTTAGCCTTATTCGTGATAAATATTTTCGCTTCTATGCTTTCCTGCACCGGGACTTCCAATTCAGCGCGCATATTCCTGATAGTTGTAATGACTTCAATGACCGTATTCATTTTTGTTTCTGTTTTTTTATCTATGATTTTCGGCTGAAGATGCGGCCATTTTTGAATCATAATTGAAGTCCCGTCGGAACAAAGTTTTTGCCAAATCTCTTCGGAAATAAACGGCATTAAAGGATGTATAACCCGTAAAAACTTCTCTAAAACTTTAAACATTACCACCTGGGTCTGGGGATTTTTGATGTCTTTTTTGATCATTTCCAGATACCAGTCGCAATATTCATGCCAGAAAAAACGGTATAATAAACCCGCGGCGTCGTTAAACTTATATGATTCAAGATTCTTATTCAACTCTTTAAGAGTAGAATAAAAACGGCTTAAAATCCATCTATTGGGAATATCAAGATTTTCTTTTTCAAAAAATACGCACAGATCGGTTTTCGCTATATCCTTATCCAGATTCATCATCACAAAACGTGACGCGTTCCATATTTTATTGGCAAAATTCCTGCCTTGCTCAAACCGTTCTTTGGAAAGAAAAACATCCTGCCCCTGGGAGGTGATTGAAATAAGGCTGAACCGCAGGGCGTCAGTCCCGTATTCATTGATTATTTCCAACGGGTCAATGACATTCCCGAGAGATTTGGACATTTTCTTCCCTTCAATATCACGCACCGTCCCGTGGATATACACGTCCTTAAAAGGGATATCGCCCATAAATTCAAAGCCGGCCATGATCATTCTCGCCACCCAAAAAAAGATTATTTCAGGGGCGGTCACCAACGCGGCTGTCGGATAAAAATAGTTCAATTCCTTTTTTTTCTCCTCTGACTTCCGGACATCGGACGTACCGGTAAACGGCCAGCCAAACGTGGCGAACGGCCACAACCAGCTGGAAAACCAGGTATCAAGGACATCCTCATCCTGCACAATATCGGAAGAATCACACACAGGACACTTCTGGGGCGGGGTCTTGGAAACAATAACCCCCGGATAACGCGTAGTCTTATCAGCGGACTGTTGGCTCTGGGCCGAGAATTTATTTGTTTCCAGGCAATTTTTACAATAATAAACAGGAAGACGGTGCCCCCACCATATCTGTCGGGAAATACACCAATCCTGGATGTTTTCCATCCAATGCAGATAAATCTTGGTCCATCGCTTGGGATGAAAAACGATTTTCCCTTTCTTGACCGCTTCAATACCGGGTTGAGCCAACGGCTTCATTTTCACGAACCACTGCTTTGACAAATACGGTTCGATTATTGTGTGACAACGGTAACAGTGCCGTGCGGAAACCTGATACGGCTCAATTTTTTCCAAAAGCTTCTGCTCTCTCAAATCCTCAATAATTACTTCCCTGGCTTCAAACCTGTCCATATCCTTATAAGTACCGGCATATTCATTCATCCTGCCGTCGGGATACATCACGTTTATAAATTCCAGGTTATGTTTCTTCCCCATGGCGTAATCGTTAGGGTCATGAGCGGGTGTAACTTTTACCGCGCCGGTGCCGAACTTTTGATCCACCAGGGGGTCGGCAATAATCGAGATTTCACGGTTAACCAAAGGAAGAACCAAGGTTTTACCAATGAGTTTTTTGTAACGTTTGTCTTTAGGATTAACGACAACAGCGGTATCGCCAAGCATTGTCTCCGGGCGAGTGGTCGCGACAATGACAAAAGTTTCAGGATTTTCTTTTAAGGGATATTTCAGATAATACAGATTGCCCTGAATATCGTGATGGGGACCTTCTTCATCGGAAAGCGCAGTTTGACAGCGGGGACACCAGTTGATAATATAATTCCCCTGGTAAATAAGGCCTTTTTCGTATAATGAAACGAAGACTTCCACCACCGCCTCTGAATAATCTTCGTCCATGGTGAAACGCGTCCTCTGCCAATCACAGGAAGCGCCGAGTTTTTTGAGCTGGCGGATAATTGTGGAGCCATATTGTTCTTTCCACATCCACACCCGCTGAAGGAATTGTTCCCTTCCCAGATCCTGCCTTTTTAATCCCTCTTTGGCAATCTGGCGTTCGACAACATTCTGAGTGGCTATCCCGGCGTGGTCCGTCCCCGGCATCCAAAGCGCTTCATACCCAAGCATACGGTGATACCGGATAAGGATATCCTGGATGGTATCATTTAACGCATGCCCCATATGAAGAATACCGGTCACGTTGGGAGGAGGAATTACGATAGAAAAAGGTTTTTTATCCGGATTATACCGGGCTGAAAAATAACCTTTTTCTTCCCAATATTTATACCAAATATCTTCAGTTTCTTTGGGATTGTAGCACTTAGAGAGTTCTTCCATACAAATTTATTTTTTCTGGTCTTTGAGGAGTTTATATTCCACGCTGTCCATTAACGCTTCCCACGAGGCTTCAATTATATTTTCTGAAACTCCCACAGTATTCCAGCTGTCGGCTTCATCCTGAGATTGTATCAGAACGCGGACTTTTGCCGCAGTCCCCTTCTTTTCATCAAGGACACGGACCTTAAAATCCGACAGATGCATTTTTGAAAGAGCCGGGTAAAATTCCTTTAAAGCCTTCCTCAAAGCGTTATCCAGCGCGTTTACGGGACCGTCGCCTTCAGCGGCAGTATGTTCTCTGACACCGTTAACCTTAACTTTAATAATAGCTTCTGAGGTAATCTTTTTATTGGAATGTTTTTCAACAACCACTTTAAAACCTTCCAATTCAAAAAATTTCTTAAATTTTTTTAAAGTTTTTTTGATGAGCAGTTCAAAAGACGCTTCAGCCGCTTCAAAATGATAGCCCTGTAATTCAAGCTTTTGTAAAAGCGCCAGGATTTTTTTAGTCTGGGCGTCGTCTTTTTTCAAATCCAGGTCTATATCTTTAGCCCGAAGGAGAATACCCGTTTTACCCCCCAATTCGGAAACCAAAATCCTGCGTTTATTACCTACCGCTTCCGGATCGACATGTTCATAGGTCCGGCAGTTTTTCATCACGGCATTGATATGCACTCCCCCTTTATGAGCAAAAGCCGAGGAGCCGGCATACGGCTGGTCATTACGCTGTTTCATATTGCTGATTTCACTTACAAAGTAGGAAAGATGAACCAGTGACCGCAATTGGCGGTCATTAACGCACGGGACCCCCATTTTTAGCTTAAGATTTGCTATGATAGGAACAATATCCGCATTTCCGCAGCGTTCACCGTAACCGTTAACAGTTCCCTGCACCATATCGCATCCGGATTCAACCGCCGCCAAGGAATTTGCCACTGCCAATCCTGCATCGTTGTGACAGTGGATTCCCAGCCACACGGAAATACTCGAACGAACTTCACTGACAACTTTCGTGATTTCAGAAGTAAGAGAACCGCCGTTGGTATCGCATAAAACAATCGCCTGAGCTCCCGCTTCCTGGGCCGCCACAAGACACTGCAGGCTGTATTTTTTATTATTCCGGTAGGCGTCAAAAAAATGTTCGGCGTCATAAAAAACAGTCCGGCCCTGGGAAACCAGATAACCGACCGTATCACGAATCATGGACAAATTTTCTTCAGGTGTTGTTTTCAGCACTTCAGACACATGGAGATCCCACGTCTTTCCAAAGACAGTAACAACCGGAGCGCCCGATTTCAAAAGCCCTTTTACGTTGCTGTCGTCGCACGCTTTCGAAAGCGCCCTGCGGGTAGACCCAAACGCCACAAGGATACTTTGCTTAAACGGCTTTTTTTTCATCTCCAGGAAAAATTCCATATCCTTGGGATTGGATCCGGGCCATCCTCCTTCAATATAATGCATCCCGAATTTGTCCAATTCCTGGGCGATAACGATCTTGTCCCGGACAGAATATGAAATTCCTTCCCCCTGGGAACCGTCGCGTAATGTTGTATCGTAAATTTTTACCTGTTTTTCCATGTATCCGGCTTATTTTGCTAATTTGAATTTTTCATGTAATTCTTTGACGGCAGTTTCAACAAATTTCTTTTTAATAATACAGGAAATACTGATATCCGACGTCGAGATCATTTCAATATTTATTTTATTTTCGGCCAGGGTCTCAAACATATCGGCCGCGACACCGGGATGGGATTTCATTCCCACACCTACAACCGCGATACGGGCGATATCTTCGTCCTGAAGCACTTCACCCGCGCCGATTTCTTTAGCCGTTTTTTTAGTTATTTTTATGGTTTTACTCACATCTGCTTTGGGAATAGTGAATGAAAGATCCGTCTTACGGGTGTGGCTGACGTTTTGAACGATCATATCAACGTTTACGCCGCCTTCCGATAATTCTTTAAAAATATGCGCGGCAGCGCCGGGTCTGTCGGGAACATCACAAATAGTTATCTTCGCTTCATTTTTATTTAAGGTCACTCCGGTAATTACCGCGCCTTCCATTTTAACCGCCTCCTTTACAATCATGGTTCCGGGATTTTGAGAAAACGATGAACGGACATGAATGGGAACGTTAAATTTTTTTGCCACCTCGATAGAACGCGGCTGCATTACCTGGGCCCCCAATGATGCCATTTCCAGCATTTCATCAAACGTGATCATCTTTATTTTTTGAGCTTTCGGCTCAATACGGGGATCAGTAGTATAAATCCCCTCAACATCCGTATAAATTTCACATTCATTCGCGGCTAATTCCTTGGCGAGGGCGACCGCAGTCAAATCGGAACCTCCCCGGCCAAGAGTTGTTATATCATGGGCAATAGTTATGCCCTGAAAACCCGCGACGATAACAACCCTCCCTTTTTTTAATTCTTCCCTGATTTTTTCCGCCTGAATTTTAACTATACGGGCTTTGGTATAATTACCGTCGGTTATAATGCCTACCTGCCCGCCCGTAAACGAAATCGCTTCAACTCCTAATTTATGGACAGCCATAGCCAAAAGAGAAACGGAAATTTGCTCACCTGTTGAAAGAAGCATATCCATCTCCCGTTCCGGAGCTTCGGGATTAATCTTGTCCGCCATTTCTATCAATTCATCGGTCGTATCAGCCATCGCGGAAACAACCACAACCAGGGAAAATCCTTTTTTTTTGTAGTTCACAATTCGTTCGGCAACTTTTTGAATTCTTTCTATGTTCGCGACAGACGACCCGCCGTATTTCTGGACTATCAACCCACCCTGCATCTATATTCCTCCGTATTCCCGGTTTTCTTAAACACCATCTCTGTTGGTAATAAAATACTTCAACAACTCATGACCCTTTTCAAAAAAAAGATCCGATTTTTCCGCTTCTTTTTCGCTATAGTGTAAAAACCCTCTCCCCGCGATATCTTTTCCGAACATGCCGAAGCACACCGGATCAGAAGCGTGAGTCCGCATGGAAACAGGCGTCGCATGATCAGGCAGGATTAAAATGCGAAAATTCTCTTTATGTTTAAAATGCTCCAGGAACGTACCCAGAACAAGAGTGTCGATCCGTTCTATAGCGGTTATTTTTTCACGTAAATCCCCGTTGTGGCTCGCTTCATCCGGTGCTTCTATATGAACATATACCAGGTCTTTTTTCTCCAAAGAGCGCAAAGCCGCCCGCGCTTTCCCTTCGTAATCGGTATCATAATATCCGGTAGCTCCGGGGACATTAATGATATCCATTCCCAAAATCCTGCCCAGGCCTTTGATTAAATCAACCGCCGAAATAACGCTGCCGGTTATCCCGTATTTCTCGGAAAAAACGGGCATAGAAATTTTTTTACCCTGGCCCCACAGCCAAATCATATTCGCAGGATTTTCCTTCAGGTCTATCCTTACCTGATTGATTTCGTGGGTTTCCAGCAGGCCGCGGGAATCCTGCATAAGCTTTCGGATACTATCGGCGTTTTTCCCTTTAGGAAGATATTCTTCAATGTTTTTACCGAGTATATCATGCGGCGGCGTACATTCAAGAAGTTCCAATCCTTCGTTAACACCCTGCTTTACAACCATCAGGTGACGATAACTAATACCGGGATAAAACTGTATTCTTTCATTACCTAATTTATTATTTATAAATTTAAGAAGAATGGCGGCTTCTTTTGTGCTTATATGCCCGGCGCTGTAATCCTGCATCGCCTGATTTGAAATCGAAACAACGTTACAGCGGAATGCAACATCCCCTTCTTCAAGCACGACGCCTAAATTCGCCGCTTCCAAAGGCCCTCTTCCGGCATAATAAACCGCGGGATCGTACCCCATAATAGAAATATTCGCCACGTCGGACGCCGGAGTCATTTTATCAGGGACAGTTTTAACTCTGCCAAGCCTGCCGTTATGAGCGATAAAATCCATATTCGGGGTCCTGGCCACTTCCACGGGAGTACGTCCTTCCAATTCCGGCAAAGGATAATCCGCCATTCCGTCAGCAACTACTACGATATACTTCATAGTCTCTCCATCAGTCCGATCAAAGTTCGCGCCATATCTTTTTTACTCCCTAAGATGCCTGAAGTTTTTTCGCGGGATACTATATACGCGGAATACGATCCCCGTATAGATGTATTCGCCACCACACAATCACAGCCCGAGCGCGCCATCAACTTCTCCGCTTCTCGTAAAAGATCATTTCGTGATATTCCCGGTTCAAATTTAAAACCTACAAGATAAACCAAAGGTGTTATTTTTTTAATTTTATCGATCAGCTTAACGGTTGGGATCAAACGCACAACCATGTTCGTTATTCCCGATACGACCTTGCCGCGCACGACCTTTTCAGGACGATAATCGGCAACCGCCGCGGAATGAATAACAAAATCGAACTTTTTCCGGCTCAGTGTCTTAGAAAGAAGGTCACGTAATTCGTCAAAAAAACTAAAATGTTTTATCGTGCACCCTTGAGGAAGCCGGCACTCTCCGACAGGACCTAATAAAACTGTTACCAGAGCGCCTTTTTTCCTGGCTTGTTCCGCCAATAATAAACCCGTATGGCCGCTGGCGGTATTACTGATAACCCTTACGCTGTCAAGAGCAACCCACGTCGGTCCGGCCGTTATCAAAACTTTTTTACCCCGTAAGCTCATGAATTTCGCCTCACCGGGCTTTATTGATTTTTACGCGTATCCTATTTCACGCAAAATCGCTTGGATGTTTATTTTCACGACCGTCGGCTGTACCACGGATTTCACGGCGCGGTCGGGATCTTTTAAACCATGGCCGGTCAATATACAGACTATTTTTATCGGCTTCTTCCCTATAATTTTTTTTCTGAAATATCCCTTTTTCCCCAGCTTTAATAAACCCGCTATAGAAGCGGCTGAAGCAGGCTCAGCAAAAACTCCTTCTTTAGCCGCCAGTAATTTATACGCCTCAAGTATCTGTTTATCGGAAACCATATCTATCAGGCCGCCGGACTCATCACGGGCCGCCTCCGCCTGTTTCCA